>CAZLBJ010000540.1:0-5123 GCA_964557755.1 uncultured Thermoanaerobaculia bacterium | reverse complement strand
GGTGTTGACGTTCATCTCCTACCCCACCGCCGGCGAGGCGCGGGGAGGAGGGGCGCCGGCCGGGGGCTCCAGGGAGCGCACAGCGCAAGCCCGCGGCGTCCGCGAGAGCGGTGGCGTGCGCTCCATGAAGAGTGGAGCGCTGACCGCCAAAGTCCGACCGAAGCGAAACGTCCCCCGGACGGCGCCCCTCCTCCCCGGGCCGTCTCCGGCACCCCCCGCTCCTCCTCAAAGTCCGACTGAAGCGGAACGTCCCCCGGCCGGAGCCCCTCCACCCGGCGCCGTCCCCGGCACTCCCGCCCCGCCCCCTCTTTCTCAGGTCTGGCAGCCCGAGCAGTAATACGTCCCCCGTCCAGCCTGAGTAAGGCGGCGGATGGACGTGCCGCAGCGAGAGCAGGGTTGACCCTCGCGGTCGTAGACGGCGAGGGAGACCTGGAAGTAGCCGGCGTTGCCCTCGGCGTCCTGGAAGTCGTTGAGGGTCGTGCCGCCCTGCTCGATGGCGCGGGAGAGGACGTGCTGGATCGCTTCGGCCAGGCGCTGCCAGCGGGCGGCCGAGATGCGCGACACCGAGCGCTTCGGGTGGATGCCGGCCTCGAACAGCGCCTCCGAGGCGTAGATGTTGCCCACGCCCACCACCACCCCGGCGTCCATCAGGAACGGCTTCACCGGCCCCCGCCGCCCGCGCGCCGCGGCCCGCAGGTGCTCTCCGCTCAGCCCCTCCGACCCGGGCCGCGGCAGCGGCTCGACGCCGAGGCGGCGGAAGCGGCGCTCGCCCAGGACGTCGGCGGTGGGGAGGGTGAAGAGCTGGCCGAAGCGGCGCGGGTCGCGGAAGGAGAGACGCCGGCCGGAGACGAGGTGGACGACCACGTGCTCGTGCGGCAGCGGCGCCTCGTCGCCGGGGCCGCGCACCGTCAGGCGGCCGCTCATCCCTAGGTGGACGACCAGGGTGGTGCCACCCTCGAGGTCGATCAACAGGTACTTGGCGCGCCGCCGCAGGCCGAGGATGCGGCGGCCGGCGGCGTCGCGCTCGAGGGCGGCGGCGTCGAGCGGCTCGCGCAGGCCGACGGCGCGCACCTCGACCCGCTCGACGGTCTCCCCCGCCAGGTGGGGCACCAGGGTGCGGCGCAGCACCTCGACCTCCGGCAGCTCGGGCACCGCGCGATGATAGACGACGAGCCGTCACGCCTGCCGGGCTACAATCGCCGCGTGCTGCTCTACCGCATCGGACCCGAGGGCTTTCACGCCGTGGCCGAGGAGGCCGGGGGCGAGGTGCGGGTGCTCCACTCGGACCCCTTCGAGACCCCGCCCGGCGGCTGGCGGACCGGCCGGCCGGTGGCGCTCGCCGAGGCCGGCCTGCTGGCCCCGGTGGTCCCCGGCAAGATCGTCGGCATCGGCCGCAACTACGCCGCCCACGCCGACGAGCTGGGCAACCCGCGGCCGGCGGAGCCGGTGATCTTCCTCAAGGCGCCGTCGTCGGTCGTCGGGCCGCGGGCGCCGGTGGTGCTGCCGCCGGAGAGCAGCCAGGTCGAGTTCGAGGGCGAGATCGCGGCGGTGGTGGGCCGGCGGCTGCGCCGCGCCTCGGCCGAGGAAGCGGCCGAAGCCATCCTCGGCGTCACCGCGGCGTGCGACGTCACCGCCCGCGACCTGCAGCGCCGCGACCCGACCTTCGCGCGCGGCAAGTCGTTCGACACCTTCTGCCCGCTGGGGCCGGCGGTGCGCGTGCTCGGCGACGGCGCCGCGCTCGACGACCTCACCGTCGTCACCCGGCTCAATGGCGAGGAGCGCCAGCGCGGCCACACCGCGGAGATGAGCTGGCCGATCGCCGAGCTGGTGGCCTGGGTGTCGGCGGTGATGACGCTCGAGCCGGGCGACGTGCTGCTCACCGGGACGCCGGCCGGCGTCGGCCCGCTCGCCGACGGCGACCGCCTGGAGGTCGAGGTCTCCGGCGTCGGCGTGCTGGAGAGCCCGGTGGAGGCGGAGCGGCGATGACCGTCGACAAGCGCATCCTCACCCGCGTCGCCTGGGCGGTGCCGGCCGGCCTCGCCGCCCTCGCCCTGGCGCGCTGGTGGCGCGGCTACGAGTGGCAGCTCGCGTCGATCACCGGCTTCGCCATCGGCATCCTCACCTACGTCAGCCTGCGCACCCTCGACCACATGCGGCGCGTCCTGCGCCGGCATTAGGTTCTCGTCTCCATGCCGTACCCGCCGTCATGACCCCGCCGCCGCCCCGCGCCGTCACCTTCGACGCCACCGGCACGCTGTTCCACGTGCCGCGGCTGGCCGAGATCTACCGTGAGGTGCTGGCGCGCCACGGCATCGTTGCCGCGCCGCTGGACCTGGCCGGTCTGATCCCGCGCGTCTGGCAGGAGCTGGCGTGCGCGGTGGAGCTCGGCAGCGACCGCTTCGCCGCCCACCCGGAGGGGGCGCGCGGCTGGTGGCGGCGCTTCCTCGAGCGGCTGTGCGAGCACCTCGAGGCGCCGCCGCCGTCGCCCTTCGCCGCCGCCGAGCTCTACGCCCGCTTCGCCCGCGGCGACGCCTACCGCGTCTTCCCCGAGGTGCCGGGCGTGCTCGCCGCGCTGGCGGCGCGCGGCGTGCCGCTGGGCGTCGTCAGCAACTGGGACGGCCGCCTGCCCGGGGTGCTCGCCGACCTCGGTCTGGCGCGCTTCTTCGACGTCGTGGTGGTGTCGTACGAGGTCGGCGTCGAGAAGCCTCACCCGGCCATCTTCGAGCGCGCCCTCGACGCCCTCGGCCTGCCGCCGGAGCAGGTGCTGCACGTCGGCGACCGCGTGCGCGAGGACGTCGAAGGGGCGCTGGCCCTCGGCATGGAGGCGCTGCTGCTGGTGCGGCCGGACACCCCGGAGGGGCGCAAGGTGGCGGCGGCCTCGGGCGGCGGCGGCGACCTGGCGGACCTCACGCCGCTGCCCGGGCTGGTGGCGGCGCCGGCGGACCCGTCGGCGGGCTCGGGGCGTGGCGGGCACGGCCCGGAGGGCGGCTCCGGACGACCCGGCGGCCGCCGGGGCGCGTGGTAGGATCGCACCTCGTGAAGATCTCCACCAAGGGTGAATACGGCATCCGCGCCATGCTCGTCCTGGCCATGGCCGCCGACGGCGAGCCGGTGACCAGCCACCAGATCGCCGTCGAGCAGGCGATCCCGGAGCCCTACCTGCGCCAGATCCTGGCGGCGCTGTCGAAGGAGGGGCTGATCGCCTCCAACCGCGGCCCGCAGGGCGGCCACGCCCTCGGCCGGCCGGCGGAGGAGATCAGCCTGCGCGACGTGCTGGTCGTCCTCGAAGGCCACACCACCTCGATCGACCAAATCCTCGCCCTGCCCTGCTCGATCGGCGTCGGCAGCGACCACTGCGCCATCCGCGAGGTGTTCCTGCAGGTCAAGGAGGCGGTGGAGGAGATCCTCGCCGGCACCAGCCTGGCCGACCTCGCCGGACGCCAGCGCCAGATCCTCGACCGCGGCCTGTCGGTGCCCCTCGACGTGCGCCCGGCGCTGCTGCCGGTGATCCACGACTGACGTGGCCGCTCGCCGGCGCCCCGCCCTCCTCGCCCTGCTCCTCGCCGGTACCTTCCTGCTCGCCGGTTGCGACGGCGACGAGGCCGCCAGCGAAGACGAGGCCGCCGACGGCCGCATGCAGCCGCGCGTCTCCGCCGAGCACCCGGTGACCTCGCCGCCGGCGCTCGAGGCCGGTGTCTGGGAGCGCGGCGAGGCGGCGGACGCGGCGCCCGGCATGGCCGCCCGCGAGGACGCCGAGGCGCCGGCGCCGGACCCCGTGGTGCCGCTGCTCCCCGCCGCCGATCTCGACGCCAGCCGCGCCTTCTACGCCGGTCTCGGCTTCGAAGTGGTCGCCTCCGAGCCGGACGAGCCGCCCTTCCGCCGCCTCGAGCTGGCCCGCGGGAGCGTCCGCCTGGCGCTGTTCGCGGTGGCGGCGCCGGCGGACCCGGAGGCCGGGGCGGACGAGGCCACGGAGGAGGGCGGGACGCCGCCGGAGGAGGCTGCCGGGTCCGCCGCGCCGCGCACCGTGGTGCGCATCCCGGTGGCCGACCTGGAGGCCGCCGGCGAGCGCCTGGAGGCCGCCGGCATGGCGGTGGAGGAGCGCGACGGCGCCCTCGGCCGCGGCCTCGCGGTGCGCGATCCGGCGGGCAACCCCCTGCTCCTCGTGGCGGCCTCCAACTCCAACACATAGCTAGATTTACCCGTGCCGTGGGCGCGGCACCGCGGCCGCCGTGACGGCGCTGTCACACGGCGTCGGCAGGCCCGCCACACCCGCCGGTCACGATCCACCCTGCCGGAGATGGACGCCGGGGAGGAGACCAGCGCCCGTTTCCACAATGACCATGCAGTCTGTCCGGCGATCGCGAAATCGCATCTTGACGGGGGCCGGCCCCTTGGGTAGCGTCAGCCCACCATCCGGGACCAGATCGCGAATGCACCAGGGATCTCCTTTGCAGGCGACCCCACGCCCGGATGCCATGGTCCCGATGACATCCCCCGAGAGGGCGGTAGAAGTCCAATCCAGAGAGAGACGCCCGAGCCGCGGCGCCTAGGCCCGCGGCTCGCGACGATGAGAAAGCCAACTCCTACGATGTGGAGGAAGGGTTGATGAGAAGCCAATCGAGGAACCTGATGCTGGTGGTCGTGGCGCTCGCCGCGGCGCTCGCCTGGGCCCCGTTCGCGGCGGCGCAGGGCGTCACCAACGGCGCGCTGTCCGGCACCGTGGTCGACCAGGAGAGCGGCGTGCTGCCCGGCGTCGCCATCGAGGCGGTGCACACTCCGACCAACACGCGCTACACGGCGGTGACCAACGACGAGGGGCGCTACCGCATCCCCAACGCCCGCGTCGGCGGCCCCTACACGGTGGGTGCCCAGCTCGAGGGCTTCGTGCCGCAGGAGAAGACCGACCTCGACGTCCGCCTCGGCCAGACCGAGGTGGTCGACTTCGAGATGTCGATCGGCGCCATCGAGGAGGCGGTGACCGTCGTCGGCTCCCTCGACCTGCTGATCAGCCCCGAGCGCACCGGCTCGACTTCCAACGTCAGCACCTTCGAGATCGAGAACCTGCCGACCCTCAATCGCGGCTTCGAGGACTTCGCGCGCACCAACCCGTTCATGACCGTCGC
>CAZLBJ010000539.1:0-4905 GCA_964557755.1 uncultured Thermoanaerobaculia bacterium | reverse complement strand
CCTGGACGTCGTCGAGGAACGCCTCCCGCGCCGCGGCGTCCGAAACCGCGGCGACCGGCAGCGGCGGCGCCGCGGACGGCGCCGCCGGCTCCAGCCCGCCGCAGGCGGCCAGCAGGGCGAGGAGGACGGCCGGGACGGCGTCCCGGAGCCGCCACCCCCCACTCCGCCGGCCGCCGCGCGGAGTGCCTTTCACCTCAGAAGCTCACCCGCGCGCCGACCTGGTAGCGGCGGGTGTTGAACTCGGCGTTCGGCTCGCCGAAGCGCGGGTTGACGTTCGGCAGCCGCGGCCGGAAGCTCTCGAAGTTGCTGTAGTTGTCGAAGTCGAAGACGTTGAAGCCTTCGCCGATCAGCGTCACCTCGGCTCCGCCCAGCGGCGGCGCCGTCCACTCCAGGCGCAGGTCGACGCTGCGGTAGGCCCAGGCGTCCTGGAGGATGAAGTCGTGCTTCTCCGGCCGGCCCTCGTTCCAGCGCACGGTGAACGGCGCCACCGAGTCGTCGAAGATGGTGAACGGCGCGCCCGAGCCGAGGGTGATGATCGACGACACCGTGAACCCCGCCGGCAGCCGCACCAGGCCGCTCGCCACCACCCGGTGGCGCTCGTCGTTGGTGCCCGGGAAGCGGTAGAGGTCGTCCGGCGTGCCGTAGTCGAAGGCGCCGAAGGCGACGCCCTCCCCCGGGTTGTCGGTGCCGGTCTGCTCCGCCTCGGCGTAGGTGTACGCGAAGTTTGCGCCCCACCGGCTGCCGGCGGTCACCGGCCGGTCGAGGGTGAGGTAGATCGCGTCGTACCAGGAGCGCCGCGCCGTCGAGGTGTAGAAGGCGCGGGCGTAGCCGGGGATCCCCACGTTGCCGCCGAAGCGGTTCTCGAAGGCGGTGCCCGGCGGCAGGTCGGCGAAGAAGTAGCTCAGACCGTTGTAGCCGCGCACGCCGCCGTAGGACAGCGAGCCCAGCCAGCGGCCGAGCTGCTGGCGCACGCCGAGCGTGAACTGGTCGGAGCGCGGCGGCCGCATCTCGTTGTCGACCAGGAAGATCTCCGGTCCCGGCGCCCGCCCCTGGGCGATCAGGTTGCGCAGCGCGTCGGCGGAGAGCAGCGACGGGTCCCACTGCAGGGCCGGCACGCCGCAGTTGGGCGCCGGGCCGCCGTCGGCCGAGAAGCAGAACGAGAAGATCTGGAACTGGTGGCGGTACTGCTCGTCGAAGATGTCGTTGAGGATGATGCGGTCGTAGTACTTGCCCCAGCCGCCGAAGACCACCGTCTCGCCGTCCGACTTGACGTCCCACGAGAAACCGAGGCGCGGCTGCACCATGCCGTAGTAGGCGTCGCGGTCATTGCCGTCGGTGGTGTAGCGGGAGAGGTCGAGGAACTCGTTCAGGCACCAGTCGGTCTGGCCGCCGACCGGCTGGTCGAAGGTGCGGCAGGCGTTCTGCATCGCCGCCACCACCTCGGGCGGCGTCACGTAGTCGTTGTTGATCATGTTGTCCTCGTAGTCCCAGCGGACGCCGAGGTTCAACGTCAGGTTCTCCATCACCTCCCAGTCGTCCTGCAGGTAGAGGCCGAGCTGGGTGTTGCTGAAGGCGAGCGTGGGGTCGCCGAAGCCGACCCGCGCCTGGAACGGGAACTGCCACATCTCGTCGCCGCGGAACTCGAACAGGCCGTTGGCGAACAGCTCCTTGGTGACCTCGTAGTCCATCCAGTTGACCGAGACGCCGCCCTTGAAGGTGTGCGGGCCGCCCCAGCGGCCGGTGAACCAGGTGAGGTCGTCGCGCAGGCCGATGCGCTCCTGCTGGAAGTCCTGGGTCGAGTCCTTGCCGCCGACGTCGAGGATGCCGAAGTAGTTGAGGCGCGGCTCGGTCGAGGCCAGCGCCGTCGGGTTCCACTGCATCTCCTGCAACGTGCCGGTGATCTCGTTGAAGAAGTCGCCGAGCACCGCCGTGTGCTTGACCACCAGGGCGTCGGTGCCGACCTCGAAGCTCTCGGCGCCGTCGCGGGTGCGCTGGCCGCCGAAGCCGCGGATCTCCTGCTCGTCGCGGCGGTGGAAGCTGGCGAACAGGTTCTGGTTGCCGCTCGGCTGCCACGACACCTTGCCGAACAGCAGGTCCGACTCGAGCGGCGTGGTGGTGACGCCGGTGTCGAAGCCGCCGAGGAACTGCTGCACGTTGGCCGGCGCGAACGGGAAGTTGGGGCCGCGGAAGATGCTCACCGCGCGGTCCTGCTGGTTGCCCTCGTAAGAGACGAAGAAGTGCGCCTCGTCGCGCACGATCGGGCCGCCGAATGAGGCGCCGTACTGGTCGCGCGAGTAGTCGGGCTTCGGCTCGCCGCGGTCCTTCGAGAAGTCGTCCTGCTCGACCAGCCCCTTGTCCTGGAAGAGGTAGAAGACGTCGCCGGCGAACTCGTTGCCGCCCGACTTGGTGACCGCGGAGATCACCGCCGCGGCGGCCTTCTCGTACTCCGCCTTGTAGTTCTGGGTGAGCACCTTGAACTCCTGCACCGCGTTCTGCGGGAACGGGTTGCCGCGGCTGGAGTCCTGCATGAAGGCGCCGCCCTGCAGCAGGTCGTTCTTGTACGACAGGCCGTCGACGAAGACGTTGACCTGGCGCGCGTCCTGGCCGCCGCTGCGGAACTTCTGGCCCGCCTGGTCCTGGTTGTCGGTGAAGCGCACGCCGGGGGCGAGGGAGACGAAGTTGAGGAAGTTGCGGCTGTTCTGGGGCAGCGTCTCGATCTGCTCCGGGGTGATGTTGGTCGACACCTCGGAGCTGCGCGTCTCGATCAGCAGGTCGATCGCCTCGCCGGTGACCAGCACCTCCTCGGCGAAGGTCTCGCCGGGGGCGAGGACGAAGGTGGCCTCGACGTCCTGGCCGACCAGGAGCTGCACGGTGCGGCTGCGCGGCGCGAAGGCCGGAGCGGTGACCGTCAGCTCGAAGACGCCGGGGGTGAGGCCGTTCAAGGTGAAGCGGCCGGCGTCGTCGCTGACCGCGGTGTGGCGGAAGCCGCTGGTGGTGCTCACCGCGGTGATGGTGGCGCCGGGCACGGCGCCGGTCTCCGAGCGCACTACGCCGTGGATCGACGCGGTCGTGATCTGGGCCGCGGCGGGCTGCGCGAGCAGCCCGGCGGCGAGCAGCAGGGCTGCGCCAGCGACCGGATGGCTGAACCGTCGCCTCATGGTTCTCTCCTCCTTCGGGTTGGGGATCGGCCGCCGGCGCCGGGCGCCGCGGCCGTGGAGTCGCGGATCGACAGGGTTGGAACGACGACGTGGTGGCGGGGCGGCCCGCCGTCGCCGGCGGCGGTGACCTGGAGCAGCCGCTCCATGGCCCGCCCGCCGACCTCGGCGATGGGCACCCGCACGGTGGTCAGGCCGGGCTTGACGTAGCGCGCCATCGGCACGTCGTCGAAGCCGACGAGGGACAGCTCCTCCGGCACCCGCACGCCGCGGTCGCGCAGCGCCGCCAGGCAGCCGATGGCCATGGCGTCGTTGGCGGCGAAGACGGCGTCCGGGCGCGGCGCCATGTCGGCGAGCCGCGCGCCGGCGCGGAAGCCGGACGCCTCGCGGAAGTCGCCCGGCAGCTCGAGCGCGGGGTCCGGCTCGAGGCCGCGGGCGGCGAGCGCCTGGCGGTAGCCGCGGCGGCGCTCGAGGGCGTCGGAGTTGCTCTCCGGACCGGCGACGAGGGCGATGCGCCGGTGGCCGAGGTCGAGCAGGTGGTCGACCGCCAGGCGGGCGCCGCGCACGTTGTCGACGCGCAGCGAGTCGTGCTCGTCGCCGCCCTCGAGGTCGTTGAGCAGCACCACCGGCGCGCGGCGCGGCAGGCTGCGGAACAGGCGCTCGCCGCCGGGGCCGGGCATCATCAGCACCAGCCCGTCGATGCGGCCGTGCAGGGCCTGCAGCACCTCTTCGGTCTCGGCGGGGTCGCTGTGCGAGCCGGAGACCAGCAGGTGGTAGCCGGCGGGCCGCGCCACCTGGTCGAGGCCGCGGATCAGCTCGGAGAAGAAGTCGCCGTGCATCTCGGGGAGCAGCACGCCGATGACGCCCGTGCGGCGGGTGGTGAGGCTGCGCGCGCCGCCGTGCGGCACGTAACCGAGCCGCTCGACCACCTCGCGCACGCGGCTGGCGGTGGTCTCGCGCACCGGCCCCTTGGCGTTGACCACCCGCGACACGGTGGCCACCGAGACGCCCGCCTCGCGGGCGACGTCGCGGATGGTCGCCGTCACGCCCCCACCTCCGGCGGCGGCGCCGGACCGGGTCCGGGACGGCTCTCGAGCGGCAGGTTCATGACGGCCCTTGTCGAATGTAACCGGTTACATCGAGGTTACGCTCCGGCGGCGGGCGTGTCAAGAGGAGGGCACGCCGCCGACGCCGACGAGAGGATCCGGGCTGTCTAGCGCAAGCCGTACTTGTCGAGCCGCGAGTAGAGCTGGGCCCGGCTGAGGCCGAGGAGGCGCGAGGCCTTGGCCTTGTTGCCGCGGGTCTGCTCGAGGGCGCGCTCGACGTAGGTCTTCTCCACCGCCTCGAGGTCGACGCCGCCGGCCGGCAGCGGGCCGTCGGCGCCGTGGCCGTTGGTCGGCGTCGGGCGCGCCTCCTCGGGCCGGCCCACCACCGCCGGCAGGTGCTCGCGGGTGATCAGGCCGCCGTCGCAGAGCAGGATGGCGCGCTCGACGGCGTTGCGCAGCTCGCGCACGTTGCCCGGCCAGGGATAGGCGAGCAGCCAGTCGCGGGCGTCGCGCGAGATGCCCACCGCCGGCCGCGGCATGGTCGGCGCCAGCTCGTCGAGGAACAGCTCGGCGAGCGGCAGGATGTCCTCCGGCCGCTCGCGCAGCGCCGGGGTGCGGATCTCGAAGACGGCGAGGCGGTAGTAGAGGTCCTCGCGGACGTCGCCGCCCGCGATCGCCGCCTTGAGGTCGCGGTTGGTGGCGGC
>CAZLBJ010000538.1:0-10360 GCA_964557755.1 uncultured Thermoanaerobaculia bacterium | reverse complement strand
GCCCTCGGCCGCAAGATGGCGGCCGCCCAGCCTCCTCCCTCCCGTCGCGATCGAACCCGGAACCGAACCCGGAGCGGACCCGAGACATGACCCCCGCCCAGCCGACCGACGCCGATCCCCGCGGCCGCTTCCTGCGCGCCGAGACGAGCCCCGAGGAGACCGCCGCCGTGGTGCGCGCCGCGCTCCTCGCCGGCGGCGACCCGCAGCCGTGGGAGCCCGCCGCCACCACCGCCGAGAGCTACGCCGGCGCCCTCGACGGCACCCTCGCCGCCGCCGCCGCGCTCGCCGCCGAGGCCGGCGACGAGGAGAGCGCCGCCGCGGCGCTCGCCGCCGAGCTCGAGGCGCTGCCGCCCCACGAGCGCCGCGCCGCCGTCGAGACCGACCGCCGCTACCACACCTGGGCCCTCGCCGCCGCGCTGCGCCAGGCCTCCCTCGACGCCTGCACCGAGGACCCGCACCGCGCCGTCGAGCTCGCCCGCCTGGCGCTCGTTGCCCTCGACGGGGCGGCCGACGGCGAGGCGGCCGGCGGCCCGGTCGCCGAGCGCACCGCCGCCGACCTGCGCGCCCTCACCCTGGCGCAGCTCGCCAACTCCGAGCGCGTGGCCTCCGACCTGCGCGCCGCCGACCGCACCTTCGCGCGCGCCTTCGCGGCGGCCGAAAGCGGCACCGGCGACCCGCTGGTGCGCGCCCGCCTGCAGAGCCTGGTCGCCTCGCTGCGCGCCGACCAGTCGCGCTTCGCCGAGGCGGTCGGCCTGGCGCGCCGCGCCGCCCGCGGCTACCGCCGCCTGGGCGACGCCCACGCCTACGGCCGCACGCTGCTCAAGCAGGCCACCTTCCACGCCCACGGCGACGAGCTGGAGGAAGCGTGCACGGTGCTCGGCGAGGCGGTGCGCCACGTCGACGCCGCTGCCGAGCCGCGCCTCGTCTTCGCGGCGCGCCACAACCGCGCCTACTACCTCGACAGCCTCGGCCTGGTGCCGCAGGCGGAAGCCGAGCTGGCCGCCGCCGAGCCGTTCTGCGCCGCGCCGCTCGACCGCGTGCGCGTCACCTGGCTGCGCGGCCGCATCGCGCTGCACCGCGCCCTGGCAGAGGGCGGCGACACGGCGGCCGGCGAGGCGGACCTGTGGCGGGCGCGCGAGGCCTTCCTCGAGCACGGCATCGGCTACACCGCCGCCCTCGTCTCGCTGGAGCTGGCGGTGCTCTACGCCGAGCAGGGGCGCAGCGGCGACATGCGCCGGCTGGCCGAGGAGATGGTGCCGATCTTCGCCTCCCGCGACGTCCACGACGAGGCGCGGGCGGCGCTACGCCTGTGGGTCGAGGCGGCGCGCACGCAGTCCGCCGGCGTCACCCTGGTGCGCGACGTCGCCGCCTACCTCGAGCGCGCCCGCCGGTACCCCGACCTGCGCTTCGAGCGCTAGCCTCGAATCCGTCAGCGGCGCGCCGGCCGCGGCCGCAGCAGCACCAGCGCCGCGCCGGCGCCGCCCAGCGGCTCGGGGGCGGTGACGAAAGCGACGACGCGGTGGGCGAGCGGCGGCGCGGTCAGCCAGTCCGGCAGCGCCTCCTTGAGCACCGGCCCGGCGGCCGAGCCGCGGCCGCGCCCGTGGATCACCAAGAGGCACCGCTCGCCGCGCTCCCACGCCGCCGCCACCTCGGCCTCGACCTCCGCCCGCGCCTCGGCGGCGGTGAAGCCGTGCAGGTCGACGCGGCGCTCGACCGGGAAGGCGCCGCCGCGCAGGCGGGCCAGCAGGCGCGGCCGCCGTCCCTCGGCGAGTCCGCTGGTCCGCGGCCCGTCGCGCTCGACGGCGAAGCGCGGCGGGCGCGGCCCGAGGATCGCCGGCGCCTGCCGCTGCGCCGGCGCCCGGCGCCGCACCGGCCGCGGCCCCGCCACCGGCTCGACGTCCCGCATCGCCTCCTCGAACAGCCGCTCCTCGTCGTCCGCCGCCATGGCGGACAACCTAGCAGAGCCGGGGGCTCACAGCGCCGCCGCCGCGAGGGTGTCGCAGGCGTCGGGGTCGCCGCTGTCGAGGCCGCGGCGCAGCCAGCGCACCCGCTGCTCGGACGAGCCGTGGGTCCACGACTCGGGCTGCGCCTCGCCGCCGCCGCGCCGCTGCATGGTGTCGTCGCCGATGGCGGCGGCGGCGCCCAGGCCCTCCTCGACGTCGCCCGGCTCCAGAAGGTCGCGGTGGGTGGCGCCCCACACGCCGGCCAGGCAGTCGGCCTGCAGCTCCACGCGCACCGACAGCTCGTTGGCCTCGGCGGCGGAGGTGCGTTGCTGCAGGCCGCGCACGTGGTCGCTGATGCCGAGCAGGTTCTGCACGTGGTGGCCGACCTCGTGGGCGATGACGTAGGCCCGCGCGAAGTCGCCCTCGGCGCCGAAGCGGCGGTCGAGGTCGTCGAAGAAGGTGAGGTCGAGGTAGATGCGCTCGTCGGCGGGGCAGTAGAACGGCCCCACCGCCGCCGAGCCGAAGCCGCAGGCGGAGGGGGTGGCGCGGTCGAAGAGCACCAGCGTCGGCTCGCGGTACTCGGTGCCGCGGCGGGCGAAGGCCTCGGTCCAGGTCTCCTCGGTGAAGCCGAGGATGGTGGCCGCGAACTCGCCCGCCTCGTCGCCCGGCACGCCCTCGGCGCCGCGCGGCGCCTCGCTCACGGTGGCCGACGGCCCGCTGCCCACCGCGTCGAGGAGCTGCATCGGATCCGTGCCGGTCAGCAGCGCGATCACCACCACCAGCAGCAGGCCGCCGCAGCCCAGGCCGGCGCCGCGGCCCATCGGGATGCGCATTCCCCTGCGGTCCTCGACGTTGCGGCTCGCCTTTCCTCCTTGCCAGCGCATGCGGTGCTCCTTTCGTGGTCGGTCAGAGCTCTCAGGCGTGGGACTCCGCGGCGGCGGCCTCGTCGCCCTCCTCGTCGGGGTCGACGGCGCCGCGCCGCTGCAGGACGCGGGCGAGCAGCCACCATGCCAGCGCCCAGGCGATGCCCGCCGTCCAGCCGGCGAGCACGTCGGTGGGCCAGTGTACGCCGAGGTAGACGCGGCTGACGCCGGTGAGCAGGGTGAGCAGCACGGCGACGCCGAAGACGTACGCCTTGAGCTTCCAGCGGTGCTGCTGCCAGGCGAGGAGCGCCCCGAGCGTCAGGTAGGTGAGCGCCGAGAGCATCGAGTGGCCGCTCGGGAAGCTGCTGGTGTAGACGGTCGAGCCGTGCGGCACGAGGTCGGGGCGCGGCCGGTCGAAGCCGTACTTGAGCAGGAACGAGAGGGCGAGGCCGCTGCCCACGGCGCCGAGCACGAAGAGGCCCGTGCGGTGCTTGCCGGCGATGAGCAGGAAGCCGACGACGGCGAGCGTCGCGACGGTGAGGACGCCGATGCCGCCGAGCGCCGTGAAGTCGCGGACCATCTCCTCCAGCCAGCCGGGGCCGAGCGGGTCGGAGAGGTCGCCGGCGGTGCGGAACCACAGCAGGATGGTGCGGTCGGCGGCGTGCGAGTCGCCCTCCAACACCTCGTCGGCGAGGGCGACGAACATCCACACGCCGAACGACAGGCTGCCGAGGATGAGCAGCCAGTCGAGCTCGTGCCAGGCCGGCCAGGTGCCGATCAGCCGGCGCAGTCGCTTGCGCAGGTCCATGGCCCTGCGCTGCGGATGCAACACGTGGGCCGCGGCGCGCCAGGGGTGGCCCGGCGTGTCGGGCGCGAGTAGACTTCCGCGCATTCGTGGATGCACGAGGGCTGCGGCGCCGCGCCAGGCGATCGCGCCCCGCGAGGAGGTCCCCATGCCGCGCTACCGCTCGTCGATCGAGGTCGCCATCCCGCCGGAGGCCGCCTTCGCCTTCGTCTCCGACCTCACCCACGCCGCCCGCTGGGACCCGCGGGTCGAGCGGGCGGAGAAGCTCGACCCGGGGCCGGTGCGCCGCGGCACCCGCTTCGTCCTGGTCAGCCGCGTCCTCGGCGTGCCGGTCGAGCTGCCGTACGAGGTGGAGGAGCTCGAACCCGGCCGCCGCGTCGTCTTCCGCGGGCGGAGCCGGACGCTGCGCTACCGCGACGAGATCCACTTCGCGGAGGTGGCGGACGTGGCGCCCGCCCGCGTCCGCCTCACCTACGACGCCGTGATCTCCCTGCGCGGTCCGCTGGCGCTCGCCAACCCGCTCCTCGCGCTGGTCTTCCGGCGCATCGGCGACGACGCCCTGGCCGGCATCCGCGCCGCCCTGCTGGCCGAGGCGCGCCGGCTGCGGCGGCGGCGCGCCGGAGCGCCCGCCGCGGTACCCGCCGGCGTCGGCCCGGACGAGGTGCGCGCCATCGTCGCCCTCGACGACCCGGTGCTGCGCAACCTGCTCATCACCCGCGGCTACCACCTGCTGTCGGCGCGCCTGGCGGAGCGCCTTGGGCGCGGCGACGCCAACTGGTGCACCTACGCCGCCTGGGCGTCGAAGACCGCCGGCTTCTTCATCCGCGAAGAGGAGGTCCACGCCGAGCTGCGCCGCGTCCTGGAGCGCAAGGCCGACCTGCGCCGCCGCCTGCGCGGGGCCTACGAGGCGCTGCGCGGCCCCGACGCCGCCCCGCCGCTGCTCGACGACGACGAGCTGGGGCCGGTGCTGGAGGTGAGCGGCGAGATCGGCCGCTTCATCGCCGCCGGCAACCGCACCGTGTTCGAGGAGCTGGGCGGCCTCTTCGCCGCCTTTCTCGCCGCCTTCGCGGACGACACGCGGCCGGACGCCGGCAAGCTCGCCGACTTCGTCGCCCGCCTGCAGCCGGGCGAGCCGCGCCCCGACCGCCTGGAGCGCGACGGCCGCGAGTTGGTGGCCCGGCCCGAGGGCGGGCAGGACCTGCTGCGCACGGCGGTCGCCGCCTACCACGCGGCGCTCTTCGAGCCCGACCCGAAACGGCGCGGCGAGCTGGTGCTGCTCGGCAACGCCCTGGGCGGCGTCCACGAGCAGACGCGGCTGCAGAGCTACATCGCCGGCTCGCTGGGCGTGCCGGTGGCCGAGATCGTCTTCAGCCCCGGCAACGACGCCCTCCTCCAGCGCCTGGGCCGCGCGGCGCTGGGCGAGGTGCAGGAGGCCTTCCACCGCCTGGCCGCCCCCCTCGGCGAGGAGCTGGTCGAGCACGTGCGCGCCTTCTCGACCCTGCATCTCATGCGCATGGAGGTGCCAGGCGAGGTCCTGCAGCTAGGCCGCGATCTGCCGGCGCCGCGCCGCGGCCCGCTCTTCCCGCCGCGCCTCGCCCGTCTCGAGCACCCGGAGCTGGTGGCCGTCCTCGGCCGCTTCGGCGCCTACCCGGCAGCGCCACCGCCGCGCCACCCGATCCTCTGGCTGCGGGCCCGCGTCGCGCTTCTGCTCATCGCCCTGCGCCTGCGCCGCGGCGTCGCCCTCGGCTCGGCGGCCGCCGACTGGGGCGACCTCGCCGAACGCATGCGCTACATCTGCTTCCTCTTCCGCTCCCGCCAGTGCGACGAGAGCCTCTTCTTGGCGCCGTTCACCGAGGAGCAGATGGCGGCCATCGAAGAGGGGCGGGTGCCGGTGGGGAAGTTGTAGCTACGCCGTCGCCCGGTCGCCGCGGGGGTCGGTTCGCGGTGCCTCCTCCGCCGCCCGGCGCCGGCGCCAGAGGTGGCCGCGGCGGATCTTGCCGACCAGGCGGCCGGTGCTGCCGTAGACGACCGGGATCAACACCAGGGTGACGAGGGTGGAGGCGATCAGGCCGCCGATGACGACGCGGGCGAGGGAGGCCTGGATCTCGGCGCCGACGCCGAGGCCGAGGGCGAGGGGGGCGAGGCCGAGGACGGTGGTGGTGGTGGTGAGCAGGATCGGGCGCAGGCGCAGGCGGCCGCCCTCGATCACCGCATCGACCACCCCCATGTGGCGCTCGCGGCGCAGCAGGTTGAAGGCGTCGACCAGCACGATGGCGTTGTTGACCACGATGCCGATCAGCATCACCAGGCCCATCACGCTCTGGATGTTGAGCGTGGTGCCGGTCAGCAGCAGCGTCGGCACCACGCCGACGAGGATCATCGGCACCGAGATCATCACGATCAGCGGGTCGACGAAGCGCTCGAACTGCGCCGCCATCAGCATGTAGACCAGCAGCAGCGCCATGACGATGGCCACCGTGAAGTCGCGGCGCGCCTCCTGCTGCTCCTGGTACTCGCCGCCGAAGAGCAGGCTGAAGCCCTCCGGCAGCGGCTCGCCCTCGAGCGCCGCCTGGACGCGCGCCACCGCCTCGCCGAGGGTGGTGCCGCTCTCGAGGCCGGCGGTGACGTAGGTGACGCGCTGGCCGTCGACGCGCTCGATCTCGGTCGGGCCGCGGCCGCGCTCGCGGCGCACGACGGCCGACAGCGGCACCATGTCCCCGAGCCCGACGCCGGCCGCCGCGCCGTCCAGCGCCGCGCCGTCCATGCGCGCCGGGCGCAGCGCCACGTTGCGCAGGTCCTGGGCGTTCAGGCGGTCGCCGGGCTTGAGGCGCACGGTGATCGGGTACTCCTCGCCGCCCTCGCGGAAGCGGCCGGCCTCGACGCCGCCGACGTTGGCCTGCACCACGCGCCCGACGTCCTCGACGGTGAGGCCGAGCTCGGCGATGCGCTCACGGTCGAGCTCCAGGTTCTCCTCCGGCCGCCCCTCGCGGCGGCTCACCCGCGCGCCGGTGATGCCGGGGACGGCCTCGATGCGCCGCCGCAGGCCGGCGGCGATCTCGTCCGCCCGCTCGAGGTCCCAGCCGCGCAGCTCGATCTCCAGCGCCTCCTCGCCGCCGCCGGAGCTGAAGATGCGGCGCAGGATCCACAGCCCGGGCTGCGCGTCGACGCGGATCTCCGCTCCCGGCACCTTGCCCTCGACCGCTTCGCGCAGGAGGTCGGCCACCTCGCTGCTCGACATCGAGCGGCGGTGCTGCGGCACCAGCTTGAGCTCGACCTCGGCGTTGCCGCCGCGCACCTCGGTGGAGACGATCTCGACGACGTCCGGCGGCAGCACCTGGCGCACCCGTGCCTCCAGCTCGTCGACGTAGGCGCGCACCACCGCCATGTTGGTGCCCTGCGCCATCTCGATCTCGACGTCGATCTCGTCGGCGTCGGACTGCGGCGCCAGCTCGACCGGGATCAGCGGCCACAGCGCGACGGCGAGCGCCAGCAGCAGGCCGGTGACCGCGAAGACGCGGCCGCGGTGGCGCATGGCGGCGCGCAGGCGCCCGACGTACCAGCCCTCCAGGCGGTGGAAGAGGCCGGCCGAGGCGGTGCCGACGCGCTCGCGGCGCAGGAACTTCGCGGCCAGCGTCGGCACCACGGTGAGCGCCACCAGGAGCGAGCAGGCGAGGGCGAAGACGACCACCAGGGCGAGCGCCTGGAACAGCGCGCCGCTGGTCGTGCGGGTGAACACCACCGGCAGGAAGATGACGCAGGTGGTGAGCGTCGAGGCGACGATGGCGCCCGCCACCTCGCGGGTGCCCACCAGCGCCGCGTCGCGCGGCGGCGCCCCCTCCTCCTCCTGCTTGCGCACGATGCTCTCGAGCACCACGATGGCGTTGTCGACGATCAGCCCCACCCCTAGCGCGAGGCCGCCGAAGGTCATCTGGTTGAGCGTCAGGCCGCCGAAGTAGAGCAGGCCGAAGGTCGAGATCACCGAGATCGGGATGGCCAGCGCGATGATCGCCGTCGAGGTGCCGCTGCGCAGGAAGAGGTAGAGCACCACCACCGCCAAGAGCGACCCCCACAGCGCCGAGGTGCGCACGCTGGCGATCGACTGGCGGATGAACTCGCTCTGGTCGGAGTAGACGGTCAAGTGGACGTCGTCGCGGTCGGCGTTGATGCGCTCGACCTCGGCGCGGATCGCTGCCGCCACCTCCACCGTGTTGGCGCCGCTCTGCTTCTGGATGCCCACCGACACCGACGGCACGCCGTTGACCTCCGCCAGGTACTGCACGTCCTCGTAGCCGTCGACCACCTGCGCCACGTCGCGCACGCGCACCGGGTAGCCGTCGACCGCGGCGACCACCGTGCGGCCGATCTGCTCGAGCGAGGTGTACTCGGCGCGCGGCCGCACGTAGAGGTCGGCGGTGCCGCGCTTGACGTTGCCGCCCGGCAGCGCCGCGTTCTCGGCCTCCAGCGCGTCCTCGACGTCGAGCGCGGTCAGGCCGGCGGCCTTCAGGCGGTCGCGGTCGAGGTCGACGCGGATCTCGCGGTAGACGCCGCCGCGCAGCCCGATGGCGCCGACGCCCGGCACCTGCTCGAAGCGCCGCGCCAGGTCGTTCTCGAGCAGCAGGGTGAGCTCGGCCAGCGGCCGCGTCGAGGTGGCGGCCATCGACACCACCTCGATGCGGTCGAGGTCGAGCTTGAGGATCTCCGGCGGCTCGGCCTCCACCGGCAACTCGTCGCGCAGGCGGTCGAGGGCGGCGCGCAGATCGTTGGCCGCCTCGTCGACGTCGGTGCCGCGCGCGAACTCGAGGCGCACCTGCGAGCGGCCCTCCTGCGACTCCGAGGTCACCCGCTCGAGGTTGGGCAGCCCGGAGACGGCGTTCTCGATCGGGTCCGTGAGGATGGTCTCGATCTCGCGCGGCCCGACGTTGGGGTAGGAGACGCGCACCGTGAGCTGAGTGAACTCGACCTGCGGCAGGAGGTCGACCGGCAGGTTGCGCAGCGACACGACGCCCACCACGAGGAGCATCGCGAAGAGCATCGCGGTGGCCACCGGACGGCGGATGGCGAGGCGGGTGAGGCCGTCCACGTCAGCCGCCCCCTGCGGTGCCCGTGCCGCCGCCGGCGGAGCCGGACAGGAACTCCTCGTTCGACGGCGGCTCGGCGCCGCGCTGGCGGGCGATGCGCTGCTGGCGCTCGAGGAAGCTCGACAGCAGGTCCTCGCGCTGCAGGGCCTGGAGCTCGGCCACGCGCTGCCAGGTGGTGGCGCGGATGCGGGCGGTGGGGGCGGTGGCGGCGGCGCCGTCGCCCTCGCCGTCGCCCTCGCCCGCGCGGCCGCCGCGGCCGCCCCGTCCGGCGCCGCCCGGCTCGGTGCCGAGCAGGTGCTGGCCGGCGGTGACCACCCACTCGCCGGGCTCGATGCCCGCGACGCCGGCGGCGCCGCGCCCCTCGGCGAGCACCTCGACGGAGCGCAGCGCCACCGGGTAGGCCTCCTCGGTGGGCTCGCGCGGCGGGCTCGCCGGCGGCGTCTCCTCGAGGCCGGCGGGCGGCGACTCCAGCACCCACACGCCGCGCACGCCGCTCCGCGGGTCCTCCCACAGGGCGGCCGCGGGCACCAGGGTGGCGCGCTCGCTCTCGCCGTAGAGGACGTCGACGGTGACGAACATGCCGGGGCGCAGGCCGTGGCCGCCGGTGGGCGGGCCGGGGGCGCCGGCCGCCGGCGGCGGCACGTCGATCTCGCCGGTGGTGCTGAAGCTGCCGGGGCTGAGGAAGGGCGAGATGCGCGACAGCGTGGCCTCGATGGTGCGGTCCGGCAGCGCCGAGGAGCGGATCTCGACCGGCTGCCCCGTGGCGACGTGGCCGAGCATCTCCTCGGTGAGCGGCACCTCGACCACCAGGTCGTCGAGGTCGCCGACCATGAACAGCAGCGTCGAGGGGTCGACCAGCATGCCGACCTCGGCGTTGCGGCGGCCGACGTGGCCGGAGACCGGGGCGCGCACGACGGTGCGCTCGAGGCCCTCGCGGCGCCCGGCGGCGAGGGCGGCGGCGCCGTCGACCGCGGCCTCGGCCTCGGCGGCGGCGGCCTCGGTGGCGTCGAGCTGCGCTTCGAGGGTCTCGAGCTCCATGTCGCTCACCAGGTCCTCTTTGGCGAGCGCCCGCGTGCGCGTCACCTGCGCCGCCAACTCGGCGACCCGGGCGCGCGCCTCGGCGGCGGCGGCGCGGGCGCCGGCGACGTCGGCCTCGCCCTCGCGGACCTGCTCGCGGGCGGCGTCGGGCCGCAGCCGCACCAGCGCCTGGCCGCGCTCGACGGCCTCCCCGCTGCGCACCAGCACCTCGACCACCCGCCCCTCGATCTCCGGCCGGATGGCGACCTGGTTGGCAGCCTTGACGACCCCGTTGACCCGCTCCTCGAGCGGCAACGTCCCGCCCCGCGCCCGCACCACCTCCACCGGCGGCGCCGCCACCTCCACCACCTCCTCGGGCTCGCTTCCCCCACAGGCCAGGGCGAGGGGAAGGATCAGGATTGCTCCGAGGTAGAACCGTAACCGCATCTGCCTATTCTACGCGCCCCTCGTCAAGTCGCCGGACCGGAAAGAGGGGGAGGGTTGCCGGGGACGGCGCCGGGTGGGAGGGGCTCCGTCCGGGGGACGTTCCGCTTCAGTCGGACTTTGGCGGTCAACGCTCCACTCTTCAGCGAGCGCACGCCACCGCTCTCTCGGTTGTCGCGGACTTGCGCTGTGCGCTCGCCGGAGCCCCCG
>CAZLBJ010000537.1:0-3443 GCA_964557755.1 uncultured Thermoanaerobaculia bacterium | reverse complement strand
CGCACCGCGGCGCCGGCGTCCGCGAGCTGCAGCAGCAGCCCGCCGCAGCCGAGCACCTCGTCGTCGGGATGCGGGGCGAGGACGAGGACGCTCCCGGCCGTTACGCGGCCGGCGGAGTCGGGCGGGATCTGGGATCGGCTCATGCTCGTCCCCCGTAAGTGAACGTACCCGAGCGCGCGCAGCCGGCGAGCGGTCTCAACGCCCCTCTCCCCGGTGGCGCCAGCGCAGCTTGACGACGTCGGCCAGCATGAGCAGCGAGTCGCGCACCGGCGACACCCGCGACTGCGGGCTGTTCTCCCAGCGCACGCCGACCTCGGCGACGCGGTGGCCGCGGCGGCGGGCCAGCCACAGCAGCTCGACGTCGTAGGCGAAGCGGTCGACGGTGAGGTCGGCGAACAGCGAGCGCGCCAGCTCGCCGTCGAGCAGCTTGAAGCCGCACTGCGTGTCGTTGAGGCCGCGCACCGCCAGCAGGCGCACGATCTTGTTGAAGGTCTTGCCCATCAGCTCGCGGTAGAGCGGCTGGCGGCGCACCAGCTCGGCGCCGGCGACGGCGCGGCTGCCGATCACCACCGGCGCCTCGGCGAGGTGCGGCTCGAGGCGCTCGAGATCGGCGATGGGGGTGGAGAGGTCGGCGTCGGTGAGCAGCACGCGGCGCCCGCGGCTGGCCAGAACGCCGGCGCGCAACGCCGCTCCTTTGCCGCGGTTTTCCGGCAGCCGCAGGACGCGCACACCGCGCGGCGCGTACGTCTCGGCCAGCGAGGCGGTGGCGTCGGGGCTGCCGTCGTCGACCACCAGCACCTCGAACTCCTCGCCGGGCCGCCCGCCGCGGTGCTCGAAGTAGGCGAGCACCCGCTCCAACGTGCCGCCGAGGCGCGCGGCCTCCTCGTAAGCGGGAATGACGACGGAGATCTGCATGGGGATCGGCCGGTGGGGGGCTCTCGCCGGGAGCCTGTAGTATACGGGCACCCTTTCGCCGCCGCCCATCCACCGCATGCCCGATCCCCTGCGAGGACCCGAACCGAGCCCCGTCGCCGGCGGCACCGGCAAGGCCCTGCTCCGCCACCTGCCGCCGCCGCCCGGCCGGGTTCTGCTCGTGCCCACCGCTGCGGACCTCGCCGCCCTGCTGCGCGAGGCGGGCTACGAGGTCGAGGAGGACGCGGAAGCGGCGGACGCGGCGCCCGCCGCCGCCATCGCCGTCTTCTCGCCGCCGCCGGGGACCGGCCTGCCGGCGCTCCTCGCCGCCCTGCGCCCGCGCCTCGCCGGCGGCGGCCGCCTGCTCGTCACCGGCGCCCTGCCCGCCGAGGAGGGCCGCCTCCTGGTGCGCGGCCTCTACGAGACCGGCTTCGCGATCGTCGCCGAGGAGCCGGGCGCCGCCCTCACCGTGGCGCGCCCTGCCGCCCACCGCGTGCGCCCCTGGCGGCCGGGCGACGAGACGGCGATCCTCGACCTCTTCGTGCGCGCCTTCCACCACCGCCGGAGCGTCGAGCGCTGGCGCTGGGCGTACGCCGAGAACCCCTACGGCAACCACCGCATCAGCCTGGCGGTGGACGCCGAGGGGCGGCTCGCCGCGCACTACGCCGGCTACCCGGTGCGCATGTGGAGCGAGGACGTCCTGGGCGGCGGGCCGCGGGCCGTCGACTGCCTGCAGATCGGCGACACCATGACGGCGCCGGAGGCGCGCCGCGTCGGCCGCGGCGGCACCAACCTCCTCACCCGCACGGTGCGCCACTTCTACGCCACCTGGTGCGAAGGCCGCGTGGCGTTCAACCTCGGCGCCAACACCGGCAAGATCCAGCGCTTCTCGCGGCGCACCGCAGGCGCCCGCCGCCTCGAGCCGGTGCCCTTCCGCACGCGGCCCCTCCCGGGGCCGCCGTTCGCCGCCCCGGGGCCGCTGGCGGGGCGCCTCGGCGGCTGGCGGGTCGAGCGGCTCGCGGGTCCCGGCGCCTTCGACGAGCGCTTCGACGACCTGTGGCGGCGCTGCCGCGGCGCCTACCGGCTGCTCGTCGAGCGCGACCGCCGCTACCTCGCATGGCGCTACGCGGCGCCGGACGTCGACTACCACCTGTGGACGGTCAGCCGCCGCGGCCGGCTGGCCGGCTGGGCGGTGTTCCGCCGCCACGACGAGCGGTTGATCTGGGGCGACGCCCTGTTCGACCCGCGGCAGCCGCGGGCGGCGGCGATGCTGCTGTCGCGGGCGACAGCGGCCCCCGAGCACCGCGACGCGCGCCGCGTCGAGGGCTGGCTCGGCGACCGGCCGGCCTGGTGGGGCCGCATCGTCGCCGGCCTCGGCTTCACCGCCGAGCCGGAGCCCGAGGACCTCGGCTTCGTCTACGTCCCCTTCGCGGTCGACCCCGGCGCCGCCTTCGCCGAGCACCTCTACTACACCAAGGGCGACACCGACCTCTTCTAGGGCAGGTTCCGCACGTCGCTCACCGCGACCAGCTCCCCGCCCGCTCCCCGAGCCTCCACCCACCAGTACACCGGCCCGCCGAACACCGGCCCCGAATAGAGCTTTCGCATCGACCGCACGAGCTCCCCCGGCACCGCCCCCACCACCCACTCTCCCTCCCCCGACATCTCCACCACGCCCGGGTTCCCCCGGGTCAGCACCACCAGCCGATACGCCTCCCCATCCACCTTCCGGCACCGCACTTCCCCCTTCCGCCCCGGCCCCTCGACCTCCAGCCGCGCCACCGCCGGTGAGGGGCTGGGCGGGTGCTCCTCGGGCGGGGACGTCTGGAGCGCGCCAAGGGCAAGGACCTGCACCCGCCCAGCCCCGTTTCTCGCCACCGCCGCCACGGCCCCGTCCATCGGCCCCTCCGGTAGCGGATACACCCGCACGCCCCTCCCCGCCACCCCGCCCCCCTCCACGAACGGAGCCTCCAGCGAATCCACCAGCCCGTAGCGCAGCACCTGCGCCAACGGCACGCCGCCGGCGCCGGTCACGAAGCGAGGATGCCCCCCCACGAACAACGGCCCCGCCGCCATCCGCCCCGCGGCCGCGACCTCGTCACGCGTCTCGGCCGCCAGCGCCGCGGCCCGCTCCATGGCCGCCACCATCTCCGCCAGCCGCACCCCCCAGAGCACCGCCACCGCCGCCACCAGCGCCACCGCCAGCCGCGCCGCGCCGACCCGCCACCCGGCCACCGCGTCCGGCCGCCGCACCGCGCCGAGCCGCGCCACTTGCGCCAGCGCGAGCGCCGTCCCGACGCTGGCGAGATACGCGAAGCGGCCGCTCGCAGCCACGAAGGGCTGGAAGGCGAAGGGCGCCAGGAACGCCGCCATCCAGGCCCAGCAGAACAGCCACAGGCGCAGCTCGCGGCGCTCGTGCGCCCGCCGCAGCAGCGCGACGAGCAGCGGCGGCGCCGCCGCCACGGCGGCGAGGACCCACCCCGCCCACGCCGGCGGCGGGCCGAACGGCGGATGCACCAGCCGCTGGAGCG
>CAZLBJ010000536.1:0-9888 GCA_964557755.1 uncultured Thermoanaerobaculia bacterium | reverse complement strand
GAGCTTCGGCTCGTCCTCGCCGGCGCGCGGCGGAGCCGCCGCCGGCGCCGCGCCGCGCGACAGGCCGCGGCGCACCACCAGGCGCAGCTGCTGGTCGGTGAACGGCTTGCCGAGCACCTCGTCGGCGCCGAGCTCGGCCGGCTCGAGCGCCACCTCGTTCTCCGCCAGCAGCGCCACCGTGCCGGGGCCGCCGCGCTGGCGGGCGAAGGCGCGCAGCAGCTCGCCGGCGCCGGGCAGGTCGGCGTTGACCAGCACCAGGTCGGGCTGCTCGGAGGCGGCGGCGCGCAGCGCCTCGGGCCGGCCGGCGACGAAGCGCGGCTTCCAGCCCTCGGAGGTGAGGGCGTCCTGGATGCGCTCGATGTAGCGGCCTTCGTGCTCGACGACGAGGATGGACGGCATGCAGATCTCCAGGAGGCGCTGTAACGCCTGTTTCTAGCATCGCGGTCCCGGTGAGTCAATCGGAGCCGGCGGCGAAACCCCGCGTCCGTGCGGGCGAAACCGTGCGCCGGGGCAGCTCGGCGCGGGCGCCGGAATTCGTCGCTCCCGGCCGCCGTTGGCGGCGCGTGCACTATGCTGGCGGCAGGCGACGCCGCGCGGACGACGACGGAAGAGGGGCGAGATGGCAGGGCACAGCAAGTGGGCGAACATCCAGCACCGCAAGGCGGCGGTGGACCGCAAGCGGGCCAGGCGCTGGACGCGGCTGCTGCGCGAGGTGACGGTGGCGGCGCGGCTTGGCGGCGGCGAGCCGGCAGCCAACCCGCGGCTGCGGGCGGCGATGCAGGACGCCGGCGCCGACAACGTGCCCAAGGACACCATCGAGCGCGCCGTGGCCAAGGGCACCGGCGATCTCGAGGGCGCCGAGTACGAGGAGATCGTCTACGAGGGCTACGGCCCGGGCGGCGTCGCCGTCCTGGTCGAGACGATGACCGACAACCGCAACCGCACGGTGGCCGAGATGCGCCACGCCTTCTCGCGCCACGGCGGCAGCCTCGGCGAGACCAACTCGGTGGCCTGGATGTTCGACCGCCGCGGCTACTTCGAGATCGAGCGTGGGGCGATGTCGGAGGAGGAGGTGATGGAGCTCGCCCTCGAGCTCGGCGTCGACGACCTGGAGCCCGGCGGCGAGCGCTGGGAGCTCTACACCGGCTTCGAGGACTACGCCCGCGTGCGCGAGGCGCTCGAGCAGCGCGGCGTGCCGGTGGCCAGCCAGCAGCTCGCCATGGTGCCGCAGTCGACGGTCGAGGTCGACGGCGGCGCGGCGCGCCAGGTGCTGCGCCTGCTCGAGGCGCTCGAGGACCAGGACGACTCGCAGAAGGTGTGGGCCAACGCCTCGATCGACGACGCGGCGCTCGCCGAGGAGGACGGCTGAGCGGCCCCGCCGCCGCCCCGCTCCCGTGCTCATCCTCGGCATCGATCCCGGCAGCCGCCACACCGGCTACGGCGCCGTGCGCAAGGACGGCCCGCGGCTCGTCGTGGTGGAGGCCGGCACCCTGTCGCCGCCCGGCGGGCAGGCGGTCCCGGCGCGCCTCGCCCACCTGGCGCGGGAGGTCGGGGCGCTGGCCGACCGCCTGCGGCCGGACGCCGCGGTGCTGGAGAGCCCGTTCCATGGAATGAACGCACGCTCCCTCATCGTTCTAGCTCAAGCAAGGGGCGCGCTCATCGCGGCCCTCGCCGAACGCGACATCGAGATCCGCGAGTTCTCCCCCGCGGAGGTCAAATCGGCGGTGACCGGCAACGGCCGCGCCGCCAAGGACCAAGTGGCACGCATGGTGCGCATGCTGCTTTCCTTCGAGGGAGACTGCTCACCCGACGCCTACGATGCCCTGGCCGTCGCCGTGTGCTGCGCCAACCGCCTGCGGATGGACCGGATTTCGGAACTTCATGTCGCCCCTAAATGACCGTATTGCAAGGGGATAGGGCCCCATCTTGACGCTTGACCGGTGGACGAACGGCTGTGGTACCATGCACGCTGCGCCTCCGCCAGCGATGACCATCGCAGCCTCTACGGGTCATCGTGCGAGGCGTTTTGGCCTTTTCTCGCGTGGACGGGAGAGAAGGGCCACGCAGTACGGGAACTCGACCCGCCGACCGCGGGTCTAACTTATCGGCAGAGGAGGAGACCCAAGTGCCCGATATCGGCGGAACGTTCATGGAGTACATGTCCAAGGGAGGCCCGATCATGTGGGTCCTCCTGGCATTCTCGGTCGTCGCCCTGGCGTTCATCATCGAGCGCTTCATCGCGCTGCGCCGAGCGAAGATCAACGTCAACGAGTTCCTGGCCAAGATCCGCAAGGCGCTGATCGTCAACCACTCGGTCCGCGACGCCATCAAGATCTGCGAGCAGTACCGCGGCCCGGTCGCCTCCATCATGAAGGCCGGCCTGCTCAAGTACGGGCAGCCGAAGGAAGACATCGAGAAGACGATCGAGAACGCGGCGCTCTACGAGATGGGCCGCCTCGAGCGCGGCCTGGTGGTGCTGGCGACGGTGGCCAACGTGGCGCCGCTGCTCGGCTTCCTCGGCACCGTGACCGGCATGATCAAGTCGTTCGACGCGTTGCAGGAGGCCGGCCTCTCCGACCCTGGCCTGGTCGCCGGCGGCATCTCCGAGGCCCTGATCACCACCGCCACCGGTCTCGCCGTGGCCATCCCGGTGCAGATCGCCTACAACTACTTCATGAGCCGCATCAACAAGTTCGTCCGCGACATCGAGACGGCGGCCAACATGCTGGTGGAGACCTTCACCGAGATGGAGCGCACCGGGGTGAAGGCCGACCGGGTGAGCGTCGAGCCGACCGCCGAGAAGTTCGTCGCCCCCGGCAAGACCGCCACCTCCGCCGCGGCGCCGGCCGGCGCTACGGGCGGTGCCCAGAGCCCCGTTCCGCCGAAGAAGTAACCAGCCCGTCAGGGGACACGATGAACCTACGAGCCAGCAAGCGACAGGAAGCGGTGATCCCCACCGCGTCGATGGCGGACGTCGCCTTCCTGCTCATCATCTTCTTCCTCGTCACCTTCCAGATCGAGGTGGACAAGACGCAGGTGGAGCTGCCGAAGACCGGCATCCGCCTCGAGGTGCCGGAAGACTCCGCGTACGTGTCGATCACCGAGACCGGCTTCATCCGCGTCTCGTCCGGCGACGAGCTGAGCTTCCAGGTGCCGAGCGCCGAGGAGGTCTTCTCGATGGCCAGCAGCGTCATGGCCAAGGACCCTCAGAAGTCCTTCGTGCTGAAGGCCGACCGCGAGGTCCCCTACCGCGCCGTGGACGAGGTGATCGACGCCCTCAAGCGCGCCAACGTGCGCAACGTCTACCTGCTCAGCCAGCAGGAGACGCGCGAGAGCGCCGCTCCGGCCGGCGGTGCCGGGTGACGAGGACGCAGACTTCCAAGGAGCCCAGCCGATGAAGATCGACAGGAAGAGCAAGGTCGACGACGAGATCCCGACCGCGTCGATGGCGGACGTGGCGTTTCTGCTGATCATCTACTTCATGGTGACCTCGACCTTCGCGGCCACCCGGGGCCTCGACTTCGCCCTTCCCGAGCAGGAGGACAACCCTCCGATGATCGAGAAGGAGGAGTCGGTGCTCATCGAGATCCAGCCGAGCGGCCAGTACATGGTCGACGGCCAGCCGATGCAGCTCTCCGAGATCCTCGACTACCTGAAGCCCAAGCTCGAGCGCAACCCGCTCAAGCCGGTGATCATCCGCCCCGACCCGGCGGCGCCGTACGGCTTCATGGTGGACGTGTTCGACGAGCTCCGGCAGGGCACGGAGGAAGGGGTCGAAGTCAAGAACATCTCGATTCCCACGCAACGGGAGATCGAGGCCTTCTGGTACTGAGCACCGGTACCAACATCAGGAATTGGCATCAGGAAGCGAGGACCCATGGCAGACACGAAGAAGCAGACGCAAGCGAAGGCGAGGACGGAGGAGACCTCCCACCTGGAGACCTTTGCCCGGGAGTACGAGGAGGACTCGAAGACCCTCAGGATCGCCTTCGTGGCGGCGGTGGTCTTCCACGTCGTCCTCCTCATCATCCACCTGCCGGAGCTGACGCGGGCCGCGGCCCCCGAGCCGGACAAGAAGAAGGTCTACGTCGTGCAGCAGGTGCGGTTCAAGCCGCCGCCGCCGCAGAAGCAGCAGGAGATCCCGAAGCCGAAGGCGAAGAAGGTGCCGATCCCGGACCCGACTCCGGACGAGCCGGAACCGATCCGCACGCCGGACGAGATCGAGCAGACCGTGGACCTGCCCGAGACCGACATCGTCTTCGACATCCCGGCGGGTCCGCCGCCGTCGGAGCCCGAGGGACCGATCCACGTCGGCGGTGACGTCAAGGCGCCGGTGAAGAGCTACTCGCCGCAACCCGCCTACACCGAGATCGCGCGCAAGGCGCGCGTCCAGGGCGTGGTGATCGTGCAGGCGATCATCGACAAGCAGGGCGCCGTCACCAACGTCAAGGTCCTCAAGGGCCTGCCCATGGGCCTCGACAAGGCCGCCGTGGACAGCATCAAGACCTGGAAGTTCGAGCCGGCGACCCTCAACGGCAAGCCGGTGGACGTCTACTACAACCTCACGGTGAACTTCACGCTGCAGTAGCAGCAGGGAGTAGTAGACTCCGCTCCATGGCCTTTCAGGGTTCGCTCCGCGAGCTCCCGCTGCCGGACATCATCCAGCTGGTGTCGGTGTCGGGGAAGACCGGGCGCTTCTCTCTCCGCCGGGAAGGACATCCCGGCGGAGAGATCTACTTGCGCGGTGGTCAGATCGTCCACGCCCACGCCGGCGACCTCGCCGGCGAGGAGGCGGTCTACGAGCTCGCCATCTGGCCGGAGGGCGACTTCACCTTCCACGCCGGGGAGGAGACCTCCGAGAGCACCATCCAGAAGTCGAACACCAACCTGCTGATGGAAGCGGCGCGGCGCATCGACGAGTGGCAGGTGCTGTCGAAGAAGATCCCCTCCACCCGCCTGGTGCCGGTGTTCACCGACCAGGCGGCCACCACCTCGGTGTCGCTGACGCCGCAGGAGTGGCAGCTGATCTCCAAGATCGACGAGCGGCGCAGCATCGAGGAGATCGCCATCGGCATGAACCAGAGCCCGTTCGACACCTGCAAGCTGCTCTACGGGCTGATCACCTCCGGCCTCATCGCGCTGAAGGAGACGCTGTCGGTGGTCTCCGGCGACCGTCTCAAGGAGATGACGCCTGAGGCCCTGGCATCCGTCACCGAGGACATCCACCGGCATGCCAAGGCGCTGCTCGGGGACGGCCGCAAGGCGACGGAGCTGGACTCGATCTTCCGGCTCAGCCGGGCGGAGCTCGAGGCCGGGCGCGGCGTCGATGCCGTGCTCGACCTCGTCAGGGCGGAGGAAAAGCTGGTCTCGGCCGCCCTCGGCCCGAACCAGTCGAAGGTGTTCCTGGATCGGGTCAGCGGCCTCATGGGAGCACGCTGAGCGCTCGGAATCCTGCTGGCATGGTTCTTGTTGGAAACGTCGCTGAAAGGAGAAGACGTCTCATGCGCAAATCACTACTGATCATCACCGCCGCGGTCCTCTTCGCCGCGGCCGGTCTCGCGGAGGCCGGTTGGGACGAGGGCGTCGCGGCGTTCAGAGCCGGCAAGCTCGACACCGCCGCACAGGAGTTCCAGGCCGTCGTCGAGAAGACGCCGGACTTCGCCGGCGGGCACTTCATGCTCGGGCAGGTGCTGCTCAAGCAGAACAAGAACCCGCAGGCCCTCGAGCACCTGCGCAAGGCCTTCGAGCTCGATGCGTCCCAGGTGTCCTACCAGATGGCGCTCGGCCAGGCGTACCTCGCCAACCGCCGCTTCAAGGACGCGCAGCAGATCCTCGGCCGCATCGAGGTCGGCAGCCTGGAGAAGCAGCAGCAGGTCGCGTACTACGAGATGTTGGGCGCCGCCGCCGCCGGCAGCGGCGACAGCGAGACCGCGCTGCGTACCTTCAAGCAGCAGACCCAGGCGAACCCCAGCGACGCGGACGCCTGGTACCGCTACGGCACCGCCGCCTTCAACGCCGGCGACACCGGTGCCGCGGTCTCGGCGCTGGCCAAGGCCGTGTCGCTGGACGGCGCCGACGGCAAGAAGAAGGAGGCGTACGCCAAGGCCCTGGTGCGCCAGGCGCGCACCACTCAGGGCGACGCCAAGAAGACCGCCTACCTGAAGGCGGTGGACGTGGCCGACGACCTGGCGGCGGCCAACGCCAGCTACGAGAACCTGCTCTTCCTCGGCGAGGTGCAGCTCGGCGCCGCCGACTACCGGGCAGCGGTCGCCACGCTGAGGAAGGCGGCGGCCAAGAACGGCTCCGCCTGGTACCCGCACTACTACCTGTCGCAGGCCTACACGCTGCTGTCGCAGTACGACGCCGCGGCGTCCAGCGCCCAGGCGGCGCTCGACAACGTCGACAGCGCCGACGACCGCCGGCGCATCTGGGACCAGATCGCCTTCGCCCACGAGAAGCAGCGCAACTACGACGAGGCGATCGAGGCCTACATGAAGGCCGGCAACCAGAAGGGCGTCGACCGCGTGCAGGAGAACAAGCGCATCGCGGCCGAGAACAAGGAGATCGACTCGGAGAACCAGGAGATCCAGCAGCTCGAGGAGGAGCGCCGGCGCCTCGAGGAGGAGCTGCGCGACCTCGGCGGCCCGCCGCGCCGCTGAGCCCGGTCTCCCCATCGACGTTTCCTTCCACGGGGCTCTTCGGAGCCCCGTTTTTCATCTCCGCGGGTACAATCCGCGGGATGCGCGCCACCTTCCTCGCCTGCCTGCTCGCCGCCGCCGCGTGGTGGGCGCCGGCCGCCGCCGCGCAGGAGCCGCCGGCCGATCCGGGCGAAGAGCCGGCGGACGCCGCAGCCGCCGAGGAAACCGCCGAGCCGGAGGAGGAGGCGCCGCAGGTGCAGGTGGCCGAGGAGCGCTCCGGCGATTTCCTGCCGCGCCTCGACGTCTTCTTCCCCGAGGGCGACCTCGACCTGCGCGTCAGCCGGCTCATCGACAAGGTCTTCTTCGAGGGCCAGGTCCAGTACAACTTCATCGACGGCGACATCTCCGCCTTCCTGCGCTACCGCTACTACGGCTTCAAGCGCACCTACCAGCTCACCGGGTTCGACTCGGTCGAGTTCGACGGCATCGAGGAGCTGTCCGACGAGTTCGAGCGCACCCGAGGCTTCCTGTTGCTCAGCCAGTGGCCGCGCGACTACCACCGCCGCGCCTTCCTGCTGGCCGAGATCGACCGCCTGATCTCCAACAAGGAGGAGCTGCGCTTCGACACCAACCGCACCAACACCTACCTGCGCCTCGGCTACCAGATCGGCACCCCCGACGACCCGCGCTCGAACGCCATCGTCGGCGAGCGGCGGGCCGAGGTGAGCCGCCTGTTCACCCCCTACCGGCAGGTCGGCCCCGGCGGCGCCGGCCTCACCGCCGCCCTCACCTGGGGCTTCGAGCCCGGCATCGGAGACTTCGACTACGTCAAGCTCGAGGCCGAGGGGCTCAAGCGCTGGGAGCTGCCGGCCGGCCAGTTCCTCTTCGGCCGCGTCCACGCCGGCACCTTCCCGCACAAGCGTCTTGCCGAGAGCGCCGAGGAGCGCCCCGAGCCCGACCGCTACACCATTCCGCGCGCCGAGCTCTTCCGCCTCGACGGCCGCGACAACCTCAAGGGCGTCGCCGACCGCGTCCGCGGCACCGAGCAGCTCTACATGACCTGGGAGCACTTCAGCCCCTGGTTCCTCGACGACGACCGGCCGGCGCTCGGTTTGCACTGGCAGAACTGGTACTGGGTGTTCTACGCCGGCTTCGGCACCACCGGCTTCGACACCGACGTCTACACCGACTTCAGCGCCTACTACCCCGATGTGGGCATAGGATTTGAATCGTCGTTTCGCTTCAGGAAGTACACCTTCTTCCTGGCGGGGGTCGTCGCGAAGGCCTTCCGGGGGGACGGGGACGTTGAGGCGAAGCTTTCGATCAAATCGTATCGGTGAGAGCCGCGACGTGTGCTAGGCTGCAACACGGCGGACTACCACGGTACCTAGAGAGGAATGTGGCCCCGCACCGAGGCCACGGCTGGAGGAGACGACGATGAAAGCATTTCGAGTAGCACTGGGCGTAGCGCTCGCCGCGCTGCTGGCGGTGGGAACCGCGGTGGCCGACGAACGCGCCAATGCCCCGACGATCACCGGGGAGACCGGCTATTTCACCCTGTTCACGGGTGAAACTCTGCCACGCGGCGAGTGGTCGTTTGGCTTTTATTACAACAACTGGGACCGGGTCTTCGAGTTCAACGACCAGGCCGACCTCGACTGGAACCGGCTGAGCGCCAGTCTCGGCTACGGCTTCACCGACAGCTTCGAGATGTCGATCATGGTGCCGTACGAGAGCTTCTCGGCCGACCTGCCGGGGCCGGGCAACGACTTCGACGACGACGGCCTGGGCAACGCCCGCCTCGGCGCCAAGTACAGCTTCTACCAGGACGTCGGGGGCTCCTTCGCCCTGAACTTCTTCGTCGACCTGCCGACCGGCGACGAGGAGGTGCTGGGCGGCGAGGTCGGCTACGGCGCCGGCGCCAACTGGCGGGTGACCGACTGGGTCTTCAACCTCGGCTACCACCAGCCTGGCGACGTCGGCAATTTCGATCGCTCCGACGCCTTCCTCGCCGGCGTCGGCTACGCCGGCGCGGTGTCGCCCCAGTTCGACTGGATCACCGAGCTCGCCGGCACCTTCCCGCTGGACAGCGACACGGCGATCTTCGAGGAGTCGGTGGACCTGGTCCTCGGCGGCCGCTATTGGACGGCGCCGGACGGCCCGTGGGCCTTCAACTTCGGCCTGCGCACCGACCTCCTGCAGCTTTCGGAGACCGACGAGCACTGCCCGATCGGCGGCCTGCTCGGCTTCACCTACTTCCCGCGGCTCGACTTCACGCCGCCGCCCCCGCCGCCGCCGCCGCCGCCGCCGGAGTTCGAGCTGACGGTCGACAAGGCCGGGCCGTGCGACGGCCTGGTGACCAGCAGCCCCGGCGGCATCGACTGCGGCGCCGACTGCGCGCACATCTACCAGGAGGGCACGGTGGTAACGCTGCGCGCGGTGCCGGAGGCGGACTGCCGGTTCGAGGGCTGGACCGGCGACGAGGACTGCACCGACGGCTCGGTGACGATGAACGGCGACCGCCATTGCATCGCCAACTTCGTCGCGGTGCCGCCGCCGCCGCCGGCCGCTCCGGAGATGCGCGAGATCGAGCGCGTCTGCCTGTTCGACGCCGGCAGCGCGCGGGTCAACAACGCCTGCAAGGCAATCCTCGACGAAATCGCGCTGTTGATGCGCGACAACCCCGAGGCGCCGGCGCTGGTGATCGGCTACTCGGACAACCAGGGACCGGACGCCTCGAACATGGCGATGAGCCGGCAGCGCGCCGAGGCGGTGAAGAACTGGCTGGTGACGCGGCACGCCGTGGACCCGAGCCGGATCACGGTCGAGGGTCGCGGGTCGGCGGAGCCGGCCGGTGACAATGCGACGGCCGCGGGCCGGGCGCAGAACCGGCGGGCGGTGATCCGCATCACGGTCGAGGACGAGTAGGTAGCCTCGGCTGCACCGCCGTAACGTCAACGGCAACAGCAACAGCACGGCAAGGGCCTCGTCCGGCAACGGGCGGGGCCCTTTGCTTTTGGTGGGGAGTAGCACTCGCACAGTTGAACATTTGGGTACGCTGCCGGCGGGAGCCCCACCCGCGGAAGGCTGGGGAAGGCCTTCCGCGGGCGGGGCTCCCGCCGGCTCACACCGATCGTCGCGCGGATGGCCTGGTCGGCCCGAGAGCACGGCGGGACGGTGGGACGGCGAAGGCGCGAAGAGGTGTGGGGGGTAGACTAGCGGGTCATGGATTTCTCGGTGGTGGTGGGGT
>CAZLBJ010000535.1:0-9968 GCA_964557755.1 uncultured Thermoanaerobaculia bacterium | reverse complement strand
GCCGCCTCGGCGCTGAACAGCAGCCGCGGCGCCGCGTCGCCGGCCGGTGCCGCGTCGCGGTCGGCGCGGTAGACCGCCCAGTCGTCGTAGAGCAGGCACGGCGGCGGCGCGGCGGCGGCGGCGAGCGCGGGCGCCAAGAGGCGCGGCAGCCCCGCCTCCGGCGGCAGCGCCACCAGGAGGCGCGGCGCCGGTCCGGCGGCCGCGGACAGCAGCCCGTCGAGCGCCATGCCGGCGAGCTGCACGCTGCCGGGGAAGCTGCGCGGGACGTCGATGCCGGCCATGGGCGCGAGCTTACCGGCGGCGGGCGGGGGTCAGGCGTCCACCTCCGCCGCCAGCCGCTCGAGGAAGTCGGCCACCGCGAGCGGCGACGCCAGCGACCACGCGGCGGCGGTCGCCGCCGGCTCGTCGGCGACCCGCACCGCGATGCCGCCGCCGTCGCGGGCGGCGAGGGCGCGGAAGGCGTCCTCGTCGGTGACGTCGTCGCCGACGTAGACCGGCAGCACCTGCGGTCCGTCGAGCTCCAGCGCGGCGAGCAGGTGGAGCAGCGCCCGCCCCTTGTCCCAGTCGAGGCCGGGGCGCAGCTCGATCACCATCTTGCCCTCGGTGCGGGTGAGCCGCGGGTGGTCGGCCAGCGCGCGCTCGACCGCCGCCTCGACCTCGCCGACGCGGTCCTCCGGCACCCGCCGGTAGTGGACGGCGACGGTGAAGCGCTTCGGCTCCACCTCGGCGCCGGGCACCGCCGCCAGCTCGCCGCGCAGCCGCTCGGCCACCCGCGCCACCAGCGGCGGCAGGTCGGCCGCCGCCTCGTGGCGCACGCCCGAGCCCTCCGGGCCGGCGATGTCGAAGCCGTGGCTGCCGGCGTAGACGAGCTCGGGCAGGCCCACCCGCGCCGCCACGTCGCGGCGGTCGCGGCCGGAGACGACGATCACCGGCACGCGGCGGGCGAGCGCCGCCACCGCCTCGCGCACCCGCGGCAGGATGGCGGCGTCCGCCGGCCGCTCGACGATCGGCGACAGGGTGCCGTCGAAGTCGAGGAACACCACCGGCCGCCGCCCCGCCAGCCTCCGCCGCAGCTCCGGCCAGCTCTCCAGCGCGTCAGACATCCACCCACGACTCGCCGGTGTCGAGGTGCGGCACGAAGTCGCGCGGCGGCACCAGCTCGTCGAGGCCGCCGCCGTCGCTGAAGGCGACCGACAGGTAGCGCTCGACCCACCAGAAGATGTCCTGCTGCGCCAGCACCTCCTGCATCGCCCGCATGCGCCGGCGCCGCTGCTCCTCGGGCATCTCCATGGCCTGCTTCAGGGCGTCGGCGGTGCCCTCGACGTCGTGCGGGTTGACCAGGATGGCGCCGCCCTCGAGCTGCGCCGCGGCGCCGGCGAACTCCGACAGCACCAGCGCGCCGTGGAGGTCCACCTGGCAGGCGACGAGCTCCTTGGACACCAGGTTCATGCCGTCCTTGATCGAGGTGACGAAGCCGATGCGCGCCATGCGGTAGAGGGAGATCAGGTCGCGCCGCGGGATGCCGCGGTAGTAGTACTGCACCGGCGTCCAGCCGGCGGAGGAGAACTTGCCGTTGATGCGCCCGACCAGGGTGTCGAGCTCCGACTTCAGCGTCCGGTACTCGGGCACGTGCTCGCGGCTCGGCACCACCACCTGCACCAGGATCACCTGCTCGCGTAGCTCGGGGTAGCGCTCGAGGGCGTTCTCGAAGGCGAGCAGCCGCTCGGGCAGCCCCTTGGTGTAGTCCTGGCGGTCGACGCCGAGGATGACCTCGCAGCCGCCGAGCTTGGCGCGCAGCTCGCGCATGCGCTGCGCGGTGTCGGCGGAGGCGGCGGCGTCGTGGAACTCGCGGTAGTCGATGCCGATGGGGAAGGCGCCGGCGTGCAGCGTGCGCTCGCCGAGCGTCAGGGTGGCCACCCCGGGGCCCTCCGCGATGTCGATCTCCGGCAGCAGGTGCTCGAGGCAGGAGAGGAAGTTGCGCAGGTCGCGCGGCGTCTGGAAGCCGATCAGGTCGTAGGCCAGCAGCGCGGCGAGCACCTGGCCGCGCCACGGCAGGCGCAGGAAGACGTCGAGCGGCGGGAACGGGATGTGGAGGAAGAAGCCGATGTGGCGCGCCTCCTCCTGCTCGCGCACGAACTCGGCGACGTGGATGAGCTGGTAGTCCTGCACCCAGGTGAAGTCGCTGCTGCGCGTGTGCTCGACCACCTGGCGGGCGAACTTGCGGTTGACGTCGAGGTAGGAGTACCAGAACGACGGATCGTAGTTGCAGATGCCCGCCTGGTCGTGGAACAGCGGCCACAGGACCGAGTTCGAAAAGCCGTAGTAGAAGCCGTCGACCTCCTCCTCGCTGAGCACCACCGGCACCAGGTCGTAGCCGCGCTCGCGGAAGCCCTCCTCGAGCAGCTGCTCCCAGTCGCCGCCGGGCTCGATGGCGAGCCCCGGCCAGCCGATCCACATGCCGCCGCGGTGCGACAGCACGGGTGCCAGGGCGGTGACCAGGCCGCCGGAGCCGGGCTTGAGGCTCCAGCCGGCCTCCCCGTCGCGCTCGAGGACGACGGGCAAGCGGTTCGAGACGACGATCAGTCGCCGGTCATCGGGCAAGGCAGGCTCCTTCTCTCAGGCGAACGAAATCACGGGTGCAGCCCCGAGGATACAGGGGAGCACGATGCGTGCCGGAGGGTTGCGCCGGCGCGGGCCGCCGCATTTGACTCCCCGCGGCCTTTCCGGCAGCATCCCTGCGTGACTCGAGCGCGAGGGGAGCGGGGCGCGGGCGAGGGGCCGGCGGACGACGACGAACAGATCATCCGCGGCTTCCTGGCCGGCCGGACGGAGCAGGTCGAGCAGGTCGACCGCTGGCTGGAGCGCGCCGCCTCGTCGTTCCGCCGCCGCCTTCGCGAGCAGTGGGACGACGTGCTCCAGGACGTCCGCCTGGAGGTGACGCGCCTGCTGCGCGACGGCAAGTTCCGCGGCGAGTCGAGCCTCAAGACCTACCTCTGGCGCGTCACCAGCCACACCTGCCTCGACCGCCTGCGCGCCGGCCGCCGCTGGAGCTGGGTGGAGCTCGACCCGGGGACCGTCGACGCCGACGCCGCGGCCGAGGTCGCCCGCCCGCCCGAGAAGGTGTGGAGCGCCGAGCGTGACCTGCTGGTGCGCGTGCTCGCCGAGATGGACGACGAGTGCCGCCGCCTGTGGCGCATGCTGGTCGACGGCTTCAGCTACCGCGAAATGAGCGGCGACACCGGGGTGAGCGAGGGCGCCCTGCAGGTGCGCGTGCTGCGCTGCCGGCGCAAGGCGATCGAGGTCCGCGAGCGTTTGCTGGGCGCCGGAAATGCGTAGACCGTCAAGGACTGCTCGCGGCTGTAACGAAGGGCCGGCCCCGACGCCATTATGAACGACATGAACACGACCGCCCACGACCGCACGCTGGAGCTGCTCCCCTGGCTCGTCAACGGCACCCTGGAAGGCGACGAGCGCCGCGAGGTGGAGGCGCACCTCGCTTCCTGTCCCGAGTGCCGCGGCGAGCTGGCGGCGACGCGCCAGGCCTTCGAGGTCTACGCCGCGCACCTGCCGGCGGCGGCGCTGACCGCCTACGTGGCCGACCCCGGCGCGCCGTCCTGGGAGGTCGACGGCCGGCCGCTGGAGCGCGGGCTGGTGGAGGCCCACCTCGCCGCCTGCGCCGAGTGCCGGGACGAGGTGGAGATGCTGCGCGCCGGCCTCGCGGCGGTCGACGTCGACGGCGCCGCCGCCCCCGCCTCGCGCGGCGTCCTGCCCTTCGCGCCGCGCCGCGCCGCGGCCCCCCGCCGCGCCGCCCCCGCCTGGCTGCCGGCGGCGCTGGCCGCCTCGCTGCTGCTCGCCGTCCTCTCCGGCGGCGGCTGGTACAAGACGCACCACGATCTCGAGAGCGCCGAGCGGCAGGTGGCCACGCTGCGGACGGCGGCGGAACGCCACTCGATGGTCGTAGCCGTCCCCTTCGGCGAGGTGCGCGGCGACGACGTGCCCGCAGACGTCGACCTCGAGGCCCGGCTGGTGTTCCAGTTCCTCGGCCCCCGGAGCGATCTCGAGGAAGAGCGCGACTTCAGCTTCCGGGTGGTCGACGCCGGCGGCCGCACGGTGCGCCGCGGCGAGCCCACCCTGCGGTTCACCGACGTGGAGTTCTCCCTCAGCATCGACCTGCTGCCGTGGGAGCTGCCGCCGGGCGAGCTGACCCTGGAGGTCCTCGACGGCGACGAGGTGGAGTCGAGCACCACCTTCCTCGTCCGCTGAGCCCTACTTCGCCAGCACCTCCCGCACCTTCTTCGCCAGCGCCAGCGGTGGGAAGGGCTTCTGCAGGAACTGCACCTCCTCCTGCAGCACGCCGTGGCGCACCACCGAGTCGTCGGTGTAGCCGGAGACATAGAGCACCTTGATCTCCGGGCGCAGCTCGCGCAGGGCCTCGGCCACCTGGCGGCCGCCCATGCCGGGCAGCACCACGTCGGTGACCAGCAGGTGGATCGGCGACGGGTAGGCGGCGGCGAGCTCCAGCGCCTCGTCGCCGCTCGCCGCCTCGAGCACCGCGTAGTCGGCGCGCTCGAGCACGTGGCGGCTCAGCGAGCGCACCGCCGCGTCGTCCTCGACCAGCAGGATGGTCTCGGTGCCGCGGAGCGCCGGCGCCGGGGCTCCGGCCGCGGCGTCGGCGGCCGGCGGCCGCACCCGCGGCAGGTGGATGTCGAACCTCGTACCTTCGCCCGGGCGGCTGCGCACGCCGACGCGGCCGCCGCTCTGCTCGACGATGCCGAGCACCACCGCCAGCCCCAGGCCGGTGCCCTTGCCCGCCTCCTTGGTGGTGAAGAAGGGCTCGAAGACGTGACGCTCGACCTCCTCGCTCATGCCGACGCCCGTGTCCTCGACCTCGAGCAGCACCCAGTCGCCGGGGGCGTGGCCGGACTCGCCCCCCTCCTCCGCCACCGCGACGTTGCGGGTGCGCAGGGTCAGCCGGCCGCCCCGCGGCATGGCGTCGCGGGCGTTGACCGCCAGGTTGAGGAGCACCTGCTGGAGCTGCCCGGGATCGACGCGCACCGCGTGCAGGTCCGCGGCCAGCTCGGTGGCCAGCTCGACGTCCTCGCCGATCATGCGGCGCAGCATCCTCTCGGTGTCGCGCACCACCGTGTTGAGGTCGAGGGCCTGCGGCGCCAGCACCTGCCTGCGGCTGAAGGCGAGGAGCTGGCGGGTGAGCGACGCCGAGCGCTCGCCGGCGCGGCGGATCTCCTCGACCATCGGGCGGTGCGGGTCGCCGGCGGAGAGGGTGGAGAGCAGCAGGTCGCTGTAGCCGTTGATCACCGTCAGCAGGTTGTTGAAGTCGTGCGCCACGCCGCCGGCGAGCTGGCCGACCGCCTCCATCTTCTGTGCCTGGCGGTACTGCTCCTCGAGGCGCCGCAGCTCGGCCTCGGCCCGCTTGCGCCCGCTGATGTCGTGCGACAGGCCCATCAGGCCGACCGGGCGCCCCGACGCGTCGCGGATGCGCACCGTGTGGGCGTCGATCCACACCCGCGAGCCGTCCTTGCGGACGTCCTCCCACTCGCCGCTCCACTCGCCGCCCGCCGCCAGGTCGGCCATGATCGCCTCGAGCTCGGGCCGCGTCTCTTCCGGGTAGCGCTCCGCCATCGGCCGTCCCACCATCTCCTCGGCGGTCCACCCGAACAGCCGCGTGGCGCCCTCGTTCCAGTAGGTGACGACGCCGTCGAGGTCGGTGACGATCACCGCGTCGCGCACGTTGGCGAGCAGCAGGGCGTCGCGCGCCAGCGTCTGCTGGGCGCGCTTGAGCGCGTCGACGTCGGTCCAGGTGCCGACCCAGCTCTCGATCTCGCCGGCGTCGTTGCGCTGCGGCACCGCCTGCGACAGGTACCAGCGGTAGCCGCCGTCGTTCTGGCGCACCCGGTACTCGCAGCGGTAGAAGGTGCCGCCGCGGACGGCCTCCGCCCAGGCCTCGCGGGCATGCGGCACGTCCTCCGGGTGGATGGCCTCCAGCCAACCGCCGCGGGCCAGGGATTCCGCCGGCATGCCGAGCTCCTGGGCGCCGCGCGGGTTGAGGTAGTGCAGGTCGCCCCTGGCGTCGGTCATCCACACCGTGTGGGGAAGCGATTCGACCAGGGATCGGTAGCGCCCGGGCCGGTCCGAGGTCGGGATCGGCGGTTGCGCGGCTTCGTGGTCGCTGGCCATCTCGCCTTTCTCTGGCAGACGGAAGTGTCACGTCAGCGTAGCGGCGCGCATGCGGATCGTCAACAACGTGCTTGCGCAGGTCCAGAATCCAGATCCGGGGCTCGCCGCCGGCGGCGGCGGCGTGCGCACCCGGCGGCCTGCGCCGGCCGCATCTCCCGCCAGGGCCGCGGTTTCGGCGCCGCGGGCGGACCGCCGTGCGGTGGCACAGCCCGTGCTGAAAGACGGCGCCAGGAGGAATCAACATGCTCGCCACGCCCTTCGCATCCAACGGCCATGACCGCTCCGGGCTGCCCTACCGCATCCTCGTCGTCGAGGACGACGCCTGCGTGCGGACGTTCATGGAGGACTACTTCCGCGAGCTCGGCTGCGAGGTGACCGGCGCCGTCGAGGCGGAGGAGGCCGCCGCCCTGCTCGAGCTGCGCCGCTTCGACGCCCTGGTCACCGACCTCGAGCTGGCCGGGCTCGGCCGGCGCGAAGGCCTCGACGTGCTCGGCCTGGCCCGCCACCACTGCCCCGGCCTGCGCATCGTCGTCTTCACCGGCGACGCCAGCCCCGACATCCGCGCCGCCTGTCTCGCCCGGGGCGCCGACGAGGTGCTCGCCAAGCCGCTGCCGCTCGCCGCGCTGGCCGCCGTGGTGCTCGCCGAAGCGCCAGGAGAGCCGGCGTGAACCGCGCCACGCTGCTCGACCGGGCGCTCGAGCCGGGGGCGCTGCGCACCCTGTACCAGCCGATCTTCGACGTCTCCGGGCCGCGGCCGGTGATGCGCGCCGTCGAGGCGCTGACCCGCGGGCCGGCGGGCACCAACGTCGAGAGCGCCGACGTCCTCTTCGCCTACGCGCGCCGCAAGCTCGCCGAGGCGGAGCTCGACCGCGCGGCGATCACCGCCGCCCTCGCCAATGCCGGTGGCCTGGCGGCGAGCCCCCTCGACCTCCACCTCAACGTCCACGCGTCGACGCTCGACGCCGACCCCGGCTTCACCGACTTCCTGCTCGACGCCTGCGCGCGCCACCGCGTGCCGCCGCTGCGCGTCGCCCTGGAGATCGTCGAGCAGGCCGACCCGCTGCCCGGCGAGGGCTTCACCGCCGCCATCGCCATCCTGCGCCGCCACGGCTTCACCATCGCCCTCGACGACGTCGGCCTCGGGCGCTCGAACTTCATGATGCTCTACCTCACCCGCGCCAGCGTGCTGAAGGCCGACCGCTTCTTCGTCCAGGGCGTCCACGGCGATCCGCTGCGCCGCGCCGTGGTGGCGGCGGTGCAGCGGCTGGCCGAGGAGCTCGACGCCCACGTGGTGGCCGAGGGGGTCGAGCGGTCGGAGGACCTGGAGGTGCTGCGCGAGATCGGCGTGCGCGAGGTGCAGGGCTACCTGCTGGCGCGCCCGACGACCGCCGCCGGGGTGCTGGAGATGCTGCATGCGGCGCCGCCGCCATCGGCTATGATCGGCGCGTGGCGAGGCGAAAGCAAGGCGGAAGACCGGGTGGTGTGACGCCGCTGGTCGAGCGGCTGCGCGAGCACCCGAAGCTGGGCGGCGAGCTCGTCCACCACCTCCACCTGCCGGCCACCCCGGAGCGCTTCGGCGAGCTCGACCCGCCGCTGCCGCCGGCTCTCGCCGCCGCTCTCGCCGCCACCGGCGCCGGCCGCCTGTGGTCGCACCAGGCCGCCGCCCTGGCCGCCGCCCGCGGCCGCCGCGACGTGCTGGTGACCACCCCCACGGCGTCCGGCAAGTCGCTGGTCTTCCAGCTCCCGGTGCTCGAGGAGGCGGCGGTGGGCGGCGTCGGCCGGGCGCTCTACCTCTTCCCGCTCAAGGCGCTGGGCCAGGACCAGAAGGGCAAGCTCGACGCCCTCGCCCGCGCCGCCGGCCTCTCCGACGACCTCGACGACCCGCGCAACGCGGCCTGCCGCATCTACGACGGCGACACGCCGCGCGCCGAGCGCACGGCGATCCGCGCCCGGCCGCCGCGGGTGCTGGTCACCAACCCCGACATGCTGCACCTCGGCATCCTCGGCCACTGGACCTCGTGGCAGCCGTTCCTCGCCGACCTGCAGTGGATCGTGCTCGACGAGCTGCACACCTACCGCGGCATCTTCGGCAGCCACTTCCACCACGTGCTGCAGCGCCTGCTGCGCCTCGCCCGCCGCCTCGGCGCCGAGCCGTCGCTGGTCGCCAGCTCGGCCACCGCCGCCAACGCCGGCGAGTTCGCCGCCGCGCTCACCGGCCGCGACTTCCACTGGGTGGAGGACTCCGGCGCGCCGCGCGAGGGGCGCCACCTGCTGCTGCTCCGCCCCAAGGCCAGCCCCTACTCGACGACGCTCGACCTCTTCGTCACCTTGCTCGAGGCGGGTCTCAAGACCATCGTCTTCACCAAGGCGCGGCGCATCACCGAGCTCCTCTACTCCTGGCTGCGCCGCCGCGACCCGGAGCTGGCGCGGCGGGTGGCCAGCTACCGCTCGGGCTTCCTGCCCGAGGAGCGGCGGCAGATCGAGGCGGACCTCTTCAACGGGCGGCTCGACGGCGTGGTCTCCACCTCGGCGCTCGAGATGGGGATCGACGTCGGCGGCCTCGACGCCTGCATCCTGGTCGGCTACCCGGGCAGCGTGATGGCCACCTGGCAGCGTTCCGGGCGCGTCGGCCGCTCCGGGCGCGAGTCGCTCACCGCCCTGGTGGCGCTGCCCGACGCCCTCGACCAGTTCTACCTCGACCACCCGCAACAGCTCGTCAGCCGCCCCTGCGAGCGGTTGATCGTCGACCCGGCCAACGCGCCGATCGCCCGCGAGCACGTGGTGTGCGCCGCCGCCGAGGAGCCGCTGCGCCCCGGCGCCGCCGACGCCGCCTGGCTGGCGCCGCACGGCGGCCTGGTCGCCGAGCTGGTGGCCGAGTCGCGCCTGCTCGAGGCCGCCGACGGCGCCGGTCTGTACTCGCTGGCGCGCAACCCCCACCGCCACGTCTCGCTGCGCGGCACCGGCGACACCTTCGCCATCGTCCTCGCCGGTGAGAGCGGCGGCGGCCGCGGCGGCCGCACCATCGGCACCGTCGACGGCGTGCGCGTGCTCCACGAGTGCCACCCCGGCGCCGTCTACCTGCACCGCGGCCGCCAGTACCTGGTCGAGGACCTCGAGCTCGACCAGCGGCGGGCGCTCGCCGAGCGCACCGACGTCGACTACTACACGACGCCGCTGACCGACAAGGAGACGGAGGTGCTCGAGGTGCTCGACGGGCGCCGCCTGGGGCCGCTGTCGGCGTGGCTGGGCCGCGTGCGGGTGACCGAGCGCGTGGTGGGCTACGAGCGCCGCCGCATCCAGAGCCGCGACCTCCTCGGCCGGCACGACCTCGACCTGCCGCCGGTGCGCTTCGAGACGGTGGCCCTGTGGTGGGCGGCGCCGCGGCCGGTGCAGGAGACGCTGCGCCGCGACGGCCGCCATTTCATGGGCGCCCTGCACGCCTCCGAGCACGCGGCGATCTCGCTGTTCCCGCTGCTCGCGCTGTGCGACCGCAACGACGTCGGCGGCATCTCCTACCCGCGCCACCCGCAGGTCGGCTGCGGCGCGGTGTTCGTCTACGACGGCCACCCGGGTGGCGTCGGCATCGCCGCCGCCGGCTTCGCCGACCTCGAGCGCCTGCTGCGCGGCGTCGCGTCGATGATCGCCGCCTGCGAGTGCGAGGACGGCTGCCCCTCGTGCATCCAGAGCCCCAAGTGCGGCAACGGCAACCGCCCCCTCGACAAGGCCGGCGCGGTGCAGGTGCTGCGCCTGCTGCTCGGCGACGAGGAGCCGGC
>CAZLBJ010000534.1:0-3590 GCA_964557755.1 uncultured Thermoanaerobaculia bacterium | reverse complement strand
GGGCTGGTCGGTAGTTCGCCGTTGCCGCCGGGGCGGGCCGGTTCCTCGCCGGTGCGCCGCGGGCCGGCCGCTCCTGGGGTCGGGAAGCGGCTGCGCTTCATCGCGCGGCCCCCGCGCCGGCGCCGTGGCCGTTGCCGGCGGCGGCGGGGAAGGGCTCGGCCGGCGGGGCGAGGCGGGCGAGCAGGGTGGCGACGTCGGGGGCCTCGGCGGCGTGGACGGCCAGGGTCGGCCGCGTGTCCGCGCCGCCGTCGCGGCGCTCGACGCGCACCTCGGCGCCGGCGTAGAGCTCGGCGAGCAGCGGGCGCAGCCGGCGGCGCAGGTCCGCCTCCGCTCCGTCGCCGCCGCCGTTGCCGCCGCCGGCCGCCGCCAGGCGGTCGTTGACGCGCAGCAGGAGCTCGTCGCCGCGGAAGGCGAGGCGGCCGGCAAGAGTCTCCTCGGCCTCCAGCGCGGCGCAGGCGGCGAGGGCGGCGCGCAGCGCCGCGCGCAGCCGCGCTTCGCCGTCCGCCGCCGGGCGCGCCTCGCGCCGGCGGCTGTAGAGGAGCCCCGGCCGGCCGTCCGCCAGGTCGTAGACGTAGTGCGCCTGGTGGCCGACCAGCACCGCCGCCGGCCCGTGGTGGACGTGGTCGTAGTCGGCGACGTCGATCAGCAGGTCGTCGAGGCGCGACTGCTGGATCCAGCGGTGGAACACCGGCACCAGGTCGCGGCCGGTGACGGCGGCGCCCGGGATGGCGAAGAGCTTGAGGTCGTAGCGGGTCGTATCCAAGGCGTTCTCCTCAGCGGGCGGTCTCATCGAGCCGGTCGTGGCAGGCGCGCGCCGCTTCGATGAACAGCTGCGCCTCCTCGATGCGGCGGTGCACCTGGCCGGCGTCCAGGCGCCCGAGCCGCGCCGGGTCGGCGGCCAGCTCGTCGTGAGTGTCGAACAGGTAGTGGGCGAACTTGCCGCCGGCGAAGGGGTCGTGGAACAGCCGGGTGTCGTAGAAGCCGCCGCGGAAGGCTGCGACGATGGCACCCGGCTCGTCGGGGAGGTCGAGGTCGCGGGTGCGGCCGAGCGTCTTGGCGGCCTGCAGCATGGCGCGGTAGGCCTTCTCCGCCGCCGCCCCGGGGCGCCCGGCGTCGAGCTCGACCTGCGCCTCGAACACCTGGCGCTCGGAGGCATGGAGGCCGAACTCCGCCACCGACACCACCTCGCCGGCGCACTCGCCGACGCCGAGGTCGCCGAGGGTGTACTCGCGCGGGTCGCCCCAGTCGGAGAACAGCTCGGGCTCGCCGGCGTACGACGGCAGCTCGGCGAGGTCCTCGAGCAGCGCCCGCATGCTCGCCGGGCCGGTGCGGCGCACCCAGGCCTGGAAGCTCTCGCCGTCCTGACGCCCCTGGGCGAAGGCGCCGGTGATGCGGTCGACCACCGCCGGCACCCGCTTCGACGGCACCGCCGCCACCGCCAGCCCGTAGGCGCCCCCGTTCTCGCTCCACTGGCCGCCGAGCACCACCTGGAAGTGCGGCACGCGGCGGTTGTCCTTCTTGCGCGACACGCCGTAGAAGCCGATGTCGGCGACGTGGTGCTGGCCGCAGGAGTTGAAGCAGCCGGAGACCTTGATGCGCAGGCCGCGCAAGGCCGCGTTTGAACCAGAGTCCAGGTCGTCCGCCCGCTCCGCCAGCCGCCGCCGCAGCTCGCCGGCGAGGCCGCGCGACGACGAGATGCCGAGCTTGCAGGTGTCGGTGCCGGGGCAGGCGGTGACGTCGCCGATCGTCGAGGCGCCCGGCAGGCCGAGGCCGGCGGCGGCGAGGTCGGCGTGCAGCGCCGGCAGGTCGGCGAGCGACACCCAGCGCAGCACCGCGTTCTGCTCGACAGTGAGGCGCACGAAGCCGCCGTTGCAGCGCCGCGCGATCTCGGCGAGGCGGCGCGTCTGCGCGCTGGTGAGGTCGCCGAGCGGCAGGTGCACGGTGACCGCGCCGTAGCCCTCCTGGCGCTGCGCCTGGACGTTGGTCGCCAACCAGCGCCCGAGCGCCGAGCCGGGCGGCGCCTCCGGCAGCGCGCCCGGCGGCCGCGCCGGCGCCTCGTCGGTGGCGGCGAGGTCGGCCTGGAAGGCGGTCCAGCGCTCGTCCGCCGGCAGCGCCGCGCGCTCCTCCTCGACCAGGCGGCGGAAGTCCTCGATGCCGAGCTTCGCCACCAGGAACTTGAGGCGCGCCTTGTTACGGTTCTGCTTCTCGCCGAGGCGTGCGAAGACGCGGCACACCGCCTGCGCCACCGGCAGCAGCTCGTCCTCCGGCACGAAGGGGTCGAGGAGCTGCGCCTGGTGGGGCACGGCACCCAGGCCGCCGCCGACGTAGACGGCGAAGCCGCGCCGCGGCGCGCCGTCGTCGCCGCGCACCACCGCCACCGCCCCCAGGTCGTGCATCGAGGCCAGCGCGCAGGCGTGGCCGGCGCAGCCCGAGAAGGAGATCTTGAACTTGCGCCCGAAGCCCTGGACGTCCTTGTGGCCGAGCAGGAAGTACGCCAGCGCGCGGGCGTAGGGGGTGACGTCGAAGGCCTCGTCGGGGCAGACGCCGGCGATCGGGCAGCCGGTGACGTTGCGCACCGAGTTGCCGCACGCCTCGCGGGTGGTGATGCCCACCGCCGCCAGCCGCCGCATGAGGTCCGGCGTGTCGTCGATGTGCACGAAGTGGAGCTGCACGTCCTGCCGCGTGGTGACGTGGCAGATGGCGTCCGAGTACTCCTCGGCGAGGTCGGCGAGCACCTCGAGCTGCGCCGCGTCGACGCGGCCGAAGGGGATCTTGATGCGCACCATCCCCGGCGCGTGCCACAGCGTCGAGGGTCCCTTCAGGAGGTCCGCCTCGGGGTAGGCGAGCGAGCGCGTCTCGACGCCGTCGTGGCGCTGGCCGTTGTCGTAGCGCTGGCCGTAGACGCCGCGGCGCAGGCGGGTCTCGGCGAACAGCTTGTCGTCCACCTTGCCCTGCCGCTTCAAGGTGAGCTGCGTCTCGTAGGCGTCGATCTCGCTCTCGAGCGGCTCGGGCAGGCGGCCGGCGAGGGCCTCTCTCCAGGTCGTCGCTTGGGTTTTGAGCAGGCTCATGGGTTCACCTCCAGGAGGTCGCGGGCGGGTTCGGGGATCGGGACGTCGGGGGCGACGCCGAGCAGCTCGGCGACGCGGCGGCGGGCGTCGTCGTCGCGGCCGGCGGCGAGCAGGTCGAGGACGTCGGAGTCGACCAGCCGGTACCAGCGGCGGCGGCGCTCGGCGGCGTCGGGCACGCGCGCGGCGAGCGGCCCGCGCACCGCCGCCGCCAGCTCGAGGAAGCGGGCGTGCTCGGGGCCGAGGCGCGCTTCGAGCTCCTGGCGCAGCCGCACCGCCAGCGCCGGCGCGTGGCCGGCGGTGGAGATGGCGACGGTGAGGTCGCCGCGGCGCACCACCGAGGGGTGGAGGAAGCTCAGGTGCTCGAGGTCGTCCTCGACGCAGGCGAAGACGCCGCGCTCCTCGGCCTCGGCGAACACCGCCGCGGCGTCCGCCGGCGGCAGCCGCTCGGCGACCACCAGGCGGGCGCCGGCGAGGTCGCCGGCGCGGACGCGGCGGGGCCGGTGCTCGACCTCGCAGGCGGCG
>CAZLBJ010000533.1:0-3876 GCA_964557755.1 uncultured Thermoanaerobaculia bacterium | reverse complement strand
GGTGGTGGGTCGACAGGCGCATCACATAGCGCTCGATGCCGAACAGGCGGAAGTACTCGAGGTAGAGGCCGACGACGTCGAGGAACTCGTCGCGGAACTGCTCCTCGGTGCAGTAGATGTGGGCGTCGTTCATCTGCAGCGAGCGCACCCGCATCAAGCCGAACAGCTCGCCGCTCTTCTCGAAGCGGTAGCAGGTGCCGTACTCCGCCAGGCGCAGCGGCAGGTCGCGGTAGCTGCGCTGCGTCGAGGCGAAGATCTTGTGGTGGAACGGGCAGTTCATCGGCTTGACGTAGTAGCGGATGCCCTCGAGCTCCATCGGCGGGTACATGCTCTCCGCGTAGTACGGCAGGTGGCCGCTGCGCACGAAGAGATCCTCCTTGGAGAGGTGCGGCGTGCGCACCCGCTGGTAGCCGCGGCGGTCCTCCATCTCCTCGGCCAGCTTCTCGAGCTCGCGGATCATCGCCGTGCCGGCCGGCTGCCACAGCGGCAGGCCGGGGCCCACCTCCTCGTCGAAGGTGAACAGCTCCAGCTCCTTGCCGATCTTGCGGTGGTCGCGGAGCTTCGCTTCCTCCAGCGCCTCGAGGTGGCGCTTGAGCTCCTTCTTGTTGCGCCACGCGGTGCCGTAGATGCGCTGCAGCATCGGCTGGTGCTCGTCGCCCCGCCAGTAGGCGCCGGCGACCGAGAGGAGCTTCACCGCCTCGCCCGGGATCCGCCCCGTGTGCTCGACGTGCGGCCCCTTGCACAGGTCCTCGAAGGCGTCCTGGCGGTAGGTGGTGATCGCCACCGGCGCCTCCACCTCCTCGCCCATCTCGTCCACCTGCCCCTGGCGCAGGCCGGCGATCAGCTCCTGCTTGTAGGGCTGGCCGGCGAACAGCTCGGCCGCCTCGTCGCCGCTCACCTCGCGGAACTCGTAGGGGTGCTGGCCGCCGATGATGCGGCGCATGCGCTTCTCGATCTCCTCGAGGTCCTCCGGCGTGAAGGTGCGCGGCCGGCCGGACTCGTCGGCGCCGAGGTCGAAGTCGTAGTAGAAGCCGGTGGCGGTGGGCGGGCCGATGCCCAGCTTCGCCTCGGGGTAGAGCTCGAGCACCGCCTGCGCCATGACGTGGGCGGCGGAGTGGCGGATCTTGTACAGGTCGTCTTGCGGCAGCTCGCTCGACTTGGCCATGGGATGCTCCGGGATGCGACGGGAAGCGAGAAGCGGCGGCGGGCGCCGCCGGAACGGACCCTCGCATGCTACCAGTTGCCGCCGCCGCCGAGTGCTAACGTCGGCCGCGATGCCCGACCTCCTGATCCACGGCCTCGCCGAGGTCGCCACCCCGACCGGCACCACCGCGCGCGCCGGCGCCGAGCAGGGGCGCGTCGAGCGGCGGCGAGGCGCCGAGGTGCTGTGCCGCGACGGTCGCGTCGCCTTCGTCGGCCCGCCCGAGGAGCGCCGCCGCCGCTTCGGCGAGCTCGACGGCGCGGCGCGGCTCGACGGCGGCGGCGGCACCCTGGTGCCCGGCTTCGTCGACCCGCACACCCACCTGCCCTGGGCGGGCAGCCGCGAGGAGGAGTTCGCGCGCCGGCTGGCCGGCGCCACCTACCAGGAGATCGCCGCCGCCGGCGGCGGCATCCTCGCCACCGTCGCCGCCACCCGCGAGGCCGGCGAGGACGAGCTGGTCGAGCGCGTGCGCCGGCGGATGGACCGCATGCTGGTCCACGGCACCACCACCGCCGAGGCGAAGAGCGGCTACGGCCTGACCCTCGACGACGAGCTCAAGCAGCTCCGCGCCATCCGCCGCGCCGCCGACGGCCACCCGGTGGACCTGGTGCCGACCCTCTTGGCGGCGCACGAAGTGCCGCCGGAGCACCGGGCGCGGCGCGGGCGCTACCTGGACCTGGTGTGCCAGGAGATCGTGCCGGCGGCGGCGGCGGCGGGCCTGGCGCGCTTCTGCGACGTCTTCTGCGAGCACGGCGTCTTCACCGCCGACGAGTCGCGCCGCGTGCTCGCGGCCGGCGTGCGCCACGGCCTGGCGCCGCGCCTCCACGCGGACGAGTTCGTCGACTCCGGCGGCGCCGAGCTGGCGGCGGAGCTGGGCGCGCTGTCGGCCGACCACCTGATCGCCGTCTCCGACGCCGGCATCGAGGCGCTGGCCGGCAGCGGCGTCACCGCGGTGCTGCTGCCGGGCACCAGCTTCTTCCTCATGAAGCACACCTACGCGCCGGCACGGCGGCTGGTGGCGGCGGGTGTGCCGGTCGCCCTCGCCACCGACTGCAACCCCGGCTCCTCCTACACCGAGTCGGTGCCGGCGGTCTTCGTCCTCGCCGTCTTCGAGCTCGGCCTGTCGATCGAGGAGGCGCTGACCGCCGCCACCCTGAACGCCGCCTGCTGCCTCGGCCTCGGCACCGAGATCGGCTCCATCGAGGAAGGCAAGCGCGCCGACCTCGCCCTCCTCGACGCCCCCAACCTCCTCCACCTCGCCTACCACTACGGGGTGAACCCGGTACGGGCGGTGGTCAAGGGAGGGGAGGTGGCGTGGCAGATGCCGCGGCCGACGGAAGAGTTATACGCACAGTAGACGGGTCGTGCGTATAACCTGTCTACGCGGCCCGGCGGCGCCACAGGTGCCAGACCAGGCCGATCGCAATCAGGCCCAGCCCCGTCAGCCAGACCCTCCAGTCGACCCAGAAGGCCAGGAACACGCAGGCCCCGAGGCCGGTCCAGGCGTATGCGGGGGGGTAGAGGCGGTGCTCCCGGGGGAGGCGGAGGGCGGCGAGGTTGGTGAGGGCGTAGTAGACGAGGACGGTGAAGGCGCTGAACGACCAGGTGGTCTCGACGCTGCCGAGCAGGGTGAGCGCGGTGACCGCGGCGCCCACGCCGAGCACCGCCACCCAGGGCGTCGTGCCCCCGGCGTCCAGTCTCGCCGCCGCCGCCGGCAGGTCGCCGCGGCGGCCCATGGCGAGGGCGACGCGGGAGAGGCCGAGCAGCAGGTTGAGCAGCACGCCGAGCATGGCGGTCATCGCCCCCACCGCCAGCAGCCCGGAGACGGCGGGCCCGGCGAAGGCCGCGGCGGCGACCTCGAGCGGCGCCGCCTCCCCCTCCGCGGCGCCGTAGAGCGCCCCCGCCCCCACCGTGCCCACCGCCACCAGCCCCACCGCGAGGTAGAGCACGGCGGTCACCACCAGGGTGGCGACGATGGCGCGCGGGATGGTGCGCCGCGGCTCGCGCACCTCCTCGCCGAGGGTGGCGATGCGGCCGTACCCGGTGTAGGCGACGAACATCAGCGCGGTGGCGTAGAGCACGCCGCGCAGGCCGCCGCCCCCCTCGCCGCCGCCGAAGAACGGCACCAGGTGCGCCGTCCCGCGCGCCGCCAGCGCCGGCAGCCCCGCCGCCACGAACACCGCCAGCGCCGCGAGGGTGACGGTGACGATGGCGACGTTGGTGACGCTGGAGCGCCGCATGCCGCCGACCACCACCAGGGTGAGCAGCAGGCTGGTGGCCGCCGCCACCGGCACCAGCCAGCCCCCACCGCCGGCGCCGGCTCCGGCCGCCGCCGCGCCGTCCTCCGCCAGCGTGCTCCAGGCGTGCAGCAGGTAGCCGGCGAACCCCAGCGCCGCGGTCGCCGCCGAGGCGCTCTTGGCGCACAGGAACATCCAGCCGGCGGTGAAGCCGAGCGCCGGGTGCAGCAGCTCGTAGCCGTACTCGTAGGTGCCGCCGCTCACCGGGTGGTGGGCGGCGAGTTGGGCGGAGCTGAAGGCGTTGCAGGTGGCCACCCCGGCGGCGGCGGCGATGGCGAGCAGCACCGCCGGTCCCGCCGCCCCCGCCGCCACGCCGATCGAGACGAAGACGCCGGTGCCGACGATCGACCCCAGCCCCATGAACGTCGCCCCCCACAC
>CAZLBJ010000532.1:0-4648 GCA_964557755.1 uncultured Thermoanaerobaculia bacterium | reverse complement strand
TGGGGCTCGCCTGCCACACCGTCGCCGAGGACCGCGAGCGGCCCTCGCGCTGGCTGCTGGGCATTGCGCTGATCGTCGCTTTCCTGGCCGTCGACTACGCCCTGGTCGGCCTGCTGGCGGACGACACCGGGCTGCTGCTGGTGCACGGCCGCGCCAGGCGGCGAGAGGCACCCGCGACGGCCTGGCGTGGACCGCCGGCGCCGTCCTCCTGCTGCTGCCGCTGGCGCTCGTCCTTGCCGCCAACCTGATGCCGCGCCAGCTCATGGCCGCCGCCGACCTGGTGCTGCCGGGCGGCCGCAGCACGCCGGCCGGCGCCGCCGACGACGCCGAGGCGCTGCGCGCCACGCCGGCGCAGCAGCTCTTCCGCCTCTACCTGCTGGCCAACCCGGACCGCTTGCGCGAGGTCGGCGTCAAGCCGGCGGAGCAGGTGGCGGTGCAGCACGCGACGATGGAGTCGTACGCCACCGAGGCGGGCTTCGCCGGCGGCGGCTTCCACAGCTCGAAGCTGCCGCGGCACCTCGGCGTGACCTACCTCAACGACCTCATGCCGATGAGCTTCGTGCTCGCCGACTTCGGCACCCTCGGCATGCTGGCCCTGGCGCTCGGCTACCTCGTATTCCTGCTCGCCGCCGCCGCCGGCTTCGCCGCGGCGCGCGACCGCTGGGGGGCGCAGGGCGCCTGGATCGCCGCCGTGGCGCTGCTCGCCTTCGCGCTGCCGGGGCTGTACATGACGCTCGCCAACCTCAACCTGGTGCTGTTCACGGGCAAGAACCCGTCGCTCCTGGCGCTCAACTCGGTGAGCGACGTGCTGCTGTCGGCGGCGCTGCTGGGCGTCGCCGCCTTCGGCGCGGCGCTGGCGCGGGAGGCGGCGTGAGGGGCCCCGGTCTGTTCGTCGCCGCCGCGGTGCTGCTCGGCGCCCTGGTCATGATCCTCGTCCTCGGCCCCGGCGGCGACGCCGGCCAGGTGTACGTGCCGGCGGGCTACGTGGCGCAGGTCGAACAGTGGATCGCCGACGACCTCCTGACCTACGACTGCGCGCGCCGCCGCATCGAGACCGGCGAGCTGTCGCCGGCGGCGGAGACCTTCTACCGGCACAGCTACCTGGTCGACGACGTCGAGGCCTTCAACGCCGGCGACCAGCGGCCGTTCCTCGTCGAGCACACGGCGCTGCGCGGCGGCGGCTGCGAGGGGCGGCTGACCGGCGTCAACGCCAGCTTCCACAACCAGCGCCTGCCCACCTGCGTCGCCGAGACCTGGGAGGGGAGCCTGCTGCTGCGCCCGAGCGCCGGCGGCACCACGCTGACCTCCGGCCGCCGCACGCTCGAGGTGCTGCCGGTGCCCTGGGAGCGGCTGCCGCTGGCCTCGGAGGCTTTCGAGGAGGTGCCGCTGTCGCGCGACGCCGGCGTCCGCTCGCCGCGCCTGGCGCTCGGCTGGGGCGGCGGCCGCGCCTTCGCCACTCTGAAGCTGGTCGGCGACGAGCCGGTGCTGGAGGTGCTCGAGGAGGCGCCGTCGCTGTCGCTCGACAGCTGTCCGGTACCGCTCGGCTGGCGCCTGCGGCTGGCCGGCGGCGACGTCGTGCGCGCCCACCAGCCCGGCCGCCTCGACGAGCGCTTCCTGGTCGGCGGCGGCGAGCAGTCCGGCGTCGTCTCCTTCCTCACCGAGGTCAACGGCGAGCCGCGGCGGCGCAGCTTCCCCGAGACGCTGGCGATGGCCGACGACGTCGCCCGCGCCGTCGACGCGGTGGTGGCCGACGCCCGCGGCGAGGCGCCCGCGGCGCGCGACGATTTCGACGTCCACCTCACCCTCGACCCCTTCCTCCACCACCGCCTCGAGCGCGCCGTGGACGCCTTCGCGCAGCGCTACGGCGGCCGCCTGCCGCGGGTGGCGGTGACCGTGCTCGAGCCGGGCAGCGGGCGCCTGCTGGCGCTCGCCAGTTACCCCGGCGCCGAGGCCCTGAAGCGCTACGAGGTCGAGTCGGCCGCCACCCGCTGGGAGCTGCTGCGCCGCAACCACAACTTCCTGCAGCACCCGGTGGGCTCGGCGACCAAGCCCTTCCTCGCCGCCGCCGCGCTGGCGGCGCGCCCCGAGCTCGCCTCGCTGCGCGTGCCGTGCACGCCGGCCGCCGAGCCCGACGCCCTGCTCGGCTACGACATGGGCGGCTACAACCTGCCCGGCGACTGCGGCGGCCAGGGCGAGGACGGCATGGTCGACCTCGAGAGCTTCCTCGAGGTCTCCTCCAACCGTTACATGCTCTACCTCGGCCTGCTGGCGATGGCGGAGTGGGAGGGCGGCGCGCCGGTCGACCTGCGCGGCGCCGAGCCGCTGCCGCCGGGCGAGGGGTACGTGGTGGGCGGCCGGCGCCACGCGCTGCCGCCGCGCCTGCCGATCGTGCGCTACGACGACGACGTGGCCGGCGACGGCCGCACGCCGCTGCAGGAGGTGACGCAGCAGACCGAGCTGCCGGACCGTTTCGAGGAGCTGTTCGGCCTCGGCGCCAGCTACCGCCGCGAGGGCACGCCGGAGGCGCTCGACCTCGGCACGTGGGAGCCGGTGCTGCGCGCCGCCTACGGCGTCGGTGGTGGCGTCGGCGGCGACGACGGGGCGGCGGCGCCGCGCAACGCCGCCGCGCTCGCCTTCTCGCCGGTGGCGCCGGAGGAGGTCAACCTGCGCCTCAACCTCGCCCAGCACCTGCGCCAGGACCTCTACACCGTGCTGCTCGGCAACGGCAACAACCGCTGGAGCAACGTGCAGCTCGCCGAGGCGCTGGCGCGGCTGGTCACCGGCCGGCAGGTCGAGGCGCGGCTGGTCGAGCGGGTGACGGTGCCGGCGGTCCGCGAGGCCGGCGAGGACGCCGAGACGCCGCCGGGCGACGAGGTGCTGTGGGACCTCGACCGCCTGCCGGCGCCGCGGCCGCTCGGCGGCGGCCTGGAGCCCGCCCACCGCCAGCGGCTGCTCGACGGCATGCGGCGCGCCGTCCACTCGCCGCGCGGCACCTCCGCCGAGCTCGGCCGCGTGCTGGCGCGCCTCACCGCCCGCGCCCCGGCCGGCGTCGAGTACCGCGCCCTCGCCAAGACCGGGACGCCGACGCGGCCGCTCGGCGTCGTGCGCGGCGGCCCGGTGGAGCCGGCGGCCGACGCGCTGCGCACCTACTCCGGCAATCGCCAGGTGGTCAGCGGCGTCCTGGTGCTCGCCGTCGAGCGCGTCGAGGCCGGCGCCGTCGAGACGCTGGTCCTCACCCTGTTCGTCGACTCCCAGGGCGGCAGTGAGCAGGCGGTGGCCCTCGCCGCCGCGCTGCTGGCGCCGGTGGTCGAGGCGCGCTGGCCGCAGGACTGGCTGCAGGCCGGGGAATGAGCCGCGCCTACAGCTCTCCCCGCCGGCGCTGCTGCATCTCGTAGATCTCGGCGCCGGTGACCGGCAGGTTCCTGTCGCCGCGCTCCTGGCGGCGGCGGGCGATCTCGCTGGCGTAGAAGTCGGTGGTGTAGAGCACGTAGGGGTAGACCGCCCAGCGGTAGAGCAGCAGCAGGGCGGCGAGGACGGCGAGCGCCGCCAGCACCAGCGCCACCTGGGCGGCGCGCAGGCCCGGGGTCCACCAGGCGCGGTCGGCGCGGCCGGGCCACTCCTCGCCCAGCCACGGCGCCTCGTAGTCGCGCAGGCCGGCGGCCATCGCCAGGTCGCCGCGCTTCTTCTGCACCCGGATTTCGGCGGCGAGCGCGTCGCGCAGCCGCTCGCGGCTCTCCGCCTGCCAGCGGTCCAGCGAGTCGAGATAGGCCTCCGGCAGCACGCGGCGCGCGCGGCCGGCCTCGGCGAAGACCTCCGCCGGCCGCCGCTCCGCCAGGTGCCGCGACCAGCGCTCGCGCAGCGCCCAGGCCATGCCCTTGAGCTCCTGCGGCGGCGTGTCGGGGCCGAAGTCCATCTCGTCGAGGCCGCGGCCCCGCCAGCTCGCGGCGAGGGCGGCGTAGTTCTTCGTCTCGGCGCCCAGGTGCTGGGCGAGGCGGCGGACCTTCTCCTCGAGCTCGCCGCCGTCTTCACCGCTGCCGCGTGCCAGCCGCTGGGCGGCCAGCAGCGCCTGCGGCGCGCGCTCGGCGTCCGGCCCGCCCGCGGCGAGCACGGCGGCGTTGAAGGCGAGGCGGGCGAGGGCGGGGCGGAACGGCTCCCAGCGGCCGGGCAGCGGCTCGCTCTCCAGCAGCGAGCGGTTGGCGAGCCACAGCGCGTTGAGGTTCGACACCGCCCAGCAGCGCGCCCGGGCGCCGTCGCTCTCGATGCAGGCGCGCAGCTCCTCGGGGAACGGCCCCTCGCGCACGTCGGCCGCCTCGGGGTCGGCGTACTCGGCGCGGCGGAAGCTCACCGCCTCGCCGTACTCGGCGAAGTAGGCGTCCGGGTAGGTGCCCTCGCAGTCGAGGTAGGCCTCGACCAGGGCGCCCCAGGCGTCGAGGTTGGCCAGCGGGTAGGGGTCGATGCGGTAGGGCAGGCGGCGGTCGAAGGTGGCGGCGCCGCCGGCGTCGACGAAGCGCGACAGCTCTGCGACGGAGCGTTTGAGCTGCCAGATGGCGCCGCTGCAGTCGTCGCGGCGCAGTGCGTGGCCGGCGGCGTAGCGGCTGGCGATCACCGCCGCGTGGTGCTCGGGATCGCCGGCCGAGCGTGGCGCGTA
>CAZLBJ010000531.1:0-4063 GCA_964557755.1 uncultured Thermoanaerobaculia bacterium | reverse complement strand
CGTCGTGGACCGCGTCCACGAGGGGTATCTCGCCGCCGGCGCCGACGTCGTCGAGACGAACTCCTTCGGCGGCACGCCGCTGGTGCTCGCCGAGTACGGCCTCTCCGAGCGCGCTTACGAGATCAACCGCCGCGCCGCCGAGATCGCCCGCGCCTCGTGCGCCGGCCACGCCACCCCCGAGCGCCTGCGCTTCGTCTGCGGTTCGATGGGGCCGACCACCAAGGCCATCTCGGTCACCGGCGGCGTCGGCTTCGAGGAGCTGAGCGACAACTTCCGCCTCCAGGCGCTCGGCCTGATGGCCGGCGGCGCCGACTACCTGCTGCTCGAGACGGCGCAGGACACGCGCAACGTCAAGGCCGGCCTGCTCGGCATCGAGGCCGCCTTCGCGGCGGCCGGCTGGCGGCTGCCGGTGGCGGTGTCGGCGACCATCGAGACCACCGGCACCATGCTCGCCGGCCAGGACGCCGAGGCGCTGGCGGTGTCGCTGCTCCACGCCGACCTCCTCTACCTCGGCCTCAACTGCGCCACCGGCCCCGACCTGATGGCCGACCACCTGCGCACGCTGTCCGAGATCGCCCGTTGCCGTGTCGCCTGCGTCCCCAACGCGGGGCTGCCCGACGAGGAGGGCTGCTACCGCGAGGGGCCGGAGGAGTTCCGCCGCGTCTTCGCGCGCTTCCTCGACGCCGGCTGGCTGAACCTGGTGGGCGGCTGCTGCGGCACCACCGCCGGCCACGTCGCGGCGCTCGCCGAGCTGGTGGCGGGGCGGCCGCCGCGCCGGCTGCCGGACCACGACCGCTGCCTGGTCTCCGGCCTCGAGGCGGTCGAGCTGACCGAGGACAACCGGCCGCAGCTCGTCGGCGAGCGCACCAACGTCCTCGGCTCGCGGGCCTTCAAGGCGCTGATCGCGGAGGGCCGCTTCGAGGCCGCCGCCGAGGTCGGCCGCGCCCAGGTCAAGGCCGGGGCGCAGATCGTCGACGTCTGCCTGCAGGACCCGGAGAGCGACGAGACGGCCGGCATGGAGGCCTTCCTCGCCCGCCTCACCCGCCTGGTCAAGGTGCCGCTGATGATCGACTCGACCGACGCCGCGGTGATGGAGCGCGCGCTTGCCTGGTGCCAGGGCAAGTCGATCCTCAACTCGATCAACCTCGAGGACGGCCTCGCCCGCTTCGAGGCGGTGGTGCCGCTCGCCCGCCGCTTCGGCGCCGCCCTGGTGGTGGGGACGATCGACGAGGCCGGCATGGCGGTCACCGTCGAGCGCAAGCTGGAGGTGGCACGGCGCAGCTTCCGCATCCTCACCGAGGACTGGGGGGTGCGGCCGGAGGACATCTGGTGGGACCCGCTGGTCTTCCCCTGCGCCACCGGCGACGAGGCGTACATCGGCTCGGCGGCGGCGACGCTGGAGGGCGTGCGGCGGCTGCGCGCCGAGCTCCCCGGCACGCGCACCATCCTCGGCATCTCCAACGTCTCCTTCGGCCTGCCGCCGGCGGGGCGCGAGGTGCTCAACTCGGTCTTCCTCTACCACGCCACCCGCGCCGGGCTCGACGCCGCCATCGTCAACTCGCAGCGCCTCGCCCGCTATCCGGAGATTTCGGAGGAGGAGCGCCGGCTGTGCGAGGCGCTGATCTTCCTCGAGCCCGGCGACGTCGCCGGCTCGGACGCGGCCATCGAGCGCTTCGCCGCCCACTTCCGCGGCCGCGAGCGCGCCGCCGCCTCCGGCGAGCCGCGGCGCGACCTGCCGCTCGACCAGCGCCTCGCCCGCGCCGTCGTCGAGGGCACCAAGACGGGGCTCGAGGACGACCTCGCCGCCGCCCTCGCCGACCCGCGCTGGCCGCAGGCGCTCGACGTCGTCAACGGGCCGCTGATGGCCGGCATGGCGGAGGTCGGGCGCCTGTTCAACGACAACCAGCTCATCGTCGCCGAGGTGCTGCAGAGCGCCGAGGTGATGAAGGCCGCGGTGTCGTGGCTCGAGCCGCACATGGAGAGCGCCGGCGCCGGCGGCCGCGGCCGGGTGGTGCTGGCCACCGTCAAGGGCGACGTCCACGACATCGGCAAGAACCTGGTCGACATCATCCTCGGCAACAACGGCTTCGAGGTGGTCAACCTCGGTATCAAGGTGGCGAGCGAGCAGCTCATCGAGGCGGTGCGCGAGCACGACCCGGACGTCATCGGCCTCTCCGGCCTGCTGGTCAAGAGCGCCCAGATGATGATCACCACCGCCGCCGACCTGCGCGCCGCCGGCATCGAGACGCCGCTGGTGGTGGGCGGCGCGGCGCTCACCCGGCGCTTCACGCACAAGAAGATCGCGCCCGAGTACGGCGGCCTGTGCACCTACGCCAAGGACGCCATGCACGGGCTCGACCTCGTCGAGCGCCTGCTCGACGCCGACAAGCGCCCGGCGCTCGACGCCGAGGTCGCCGCCACGCAGGCCGCCGACCGCGAGGCGGAGCTCGGCGCCGGCGCCGCCGGGGCGGCCGACGCGCGGCCGCGCGAGGAGGTCTCCCGCGACGTGGCCGTGCCGCCGCCGCCCGACCTCGAGCGCCACGTCGTCGAGCTCGACCCCGACGAGGTGTGGCCGTGGATCAACCCGCAGATGCTCTACGGCCGCCACCTCGGGCTGCGCGGCGCGGTGGCCAAGCTCGAGGCGAAGGGCGACCCGAAGCTGGCGAAGCTGCGCGCCGTGGTCGAGGAGGTGCAGGCGGTCGGGCGCGCCGGGGCGATGCCGGTGCGCGCCGTGTGGCAGTTCTTCGCGGCGGCAGCCGAGGGCGATCGGCTGCATCTCTACGCGCCGGCGGACGGCGGCGGCGACCCGCGCCGCGGCGAGCCGCTGGCGAGCTGGGAGATGCCGCGCCAGCAGGGCGGCCCGGGCCTGTCGATCGTCGACTACGTGCTGCCGGGCGACCACGTGGCGCTGCTGGTGACCACCGCCGGCGACCGCGTGCGCCAGCGCGTGGAGGCCTGGAAGCACGCCGGCGAGTACCTCAAGAGCCACGCTTTCGCCGCCCTGGCGCTGGAGACGGCGGAGGCGGCGGCGGAGCTGGTCCACGCCCGCCTGCGCGCGCTGTGGGGCTTCCCCGACCCGCCGGAGACGACGATGCAGGACCGCTTCGCCGCCCGCTACCACGGCAAGCGCTACAGCTTCGGCTACCCGGCCTGCCCCGACCTCGCCGGCCAGCGCCAGCTCTTCGCCGCCCTCCGCCCCGAGGAGATCGGCGTCGACCTCACCGAGGGCGACATGATGGACCCCGAGGCGAGCGTCAGCGCCCTCGTCTTCCACCACCCGGAGGCGAAGTACTTCGGGGTCTAGAAGGAGGGTTCCATGGGCAGCGACCGATCCATCCCCCCGGTGATCGACCTCGGCGACAAGCTGGCGTCGTTCTCGGAGACGTGGAGCCCGCGAATCGTGGCGGAGCTCAACGGGCAGCAGGTGAAGCTGGCGAAGCTCGACGGGGAGTTCGTGTGGCACCGGCACGAGGCGGAGGACGAGCTGTTCCTGGTCGTCGCCGGGCGGCTTCGGATGCGCTTCCGCGGCGGCGAGGCGGTGCTCGGGCCGGGGCAGATGATCGTCGTGCCGGCCGGTGTCGAGCACCTGCCGGTGGCCGACGACGGCGAGTGCCACGTCCTCCTCTTCGAGCCCGCCTCCACGCTCAACACGGGTGACGTCCGCAACGAGCGCACGGTCGAACGGCTCGACAGGATCTAGGGGCGGGAGTGTGTGCCGGGGACGGCGGGGGCGTGGGGCTCCTGGCCGGGGGACGTTCCGCTTCAGTCGGACTTTGGGGAGGAGCGGGGGGTTCCGGGGACGGTGGCGGGTGGAGGGGCTCCGTCCGGGGGACGCTCCGCTTCAGTCGGACTTTGGGGAGGAGCGCTCCGCTCTTCATGGAGCGCACGCCGCCAATCTCGCGTACGTCGCGGGCTTGCGCTGTGCGCTCCCTGGAGCCCCCGGCCGGAGCCCCTCCACCCGCCACCTCACCGGCGGTGGAGTAGGGGATGAACGTCAACGGCCACGTCAACGGCAACACCCACGTCGAAGTCCCCCTCGTCGATCTGTTGATGCTGACGTTGA
>CAZLBJ010000530.1:0-3324 GCA_964557755.1 uncultured Thermoanaerobaculia bacterium | reverse complement strand
CCGACGGCCACGACGTCTGCTACGGGAGCAGCTCGTCCTGGGGCTCGGACGAGCTCGGCTACAACGATTTCCTCTTCAACCCCCACGGCCACGGCTGGCACCTCGACCGCCGGCGCTTCGACGCTTCGCTCGCCGCCGAGGCCGCGGCGGCTGGCGTCTCGGTGCTCGCCGGCACCAGCTTCCTGGGGGTGGAGCGGGAGCCGGAAGGGGATCGCCTGCTGCTCGACCTGCGGGGCGCCGCCGGCGAGCGCCGGCGGCTGGCCGCCGACCTGGTGGTCGACGCCACCGGCTTCCGGGCGCTCCTGGCGCGTGCGATGGGCGCCCGCAAGGTCTTCCTCGACCGGCTGATCTGCGTCTACGGCTTCCTCGACCTGCCGCCGGAGGGGCGCTTCTCGCACCTCACGCTGCTCGAGGCCGTGGAGTACGGCTGGTGGTACGCGGCCCGCCTGCCGGGCGGCCGGCTGGCGGTGGCGGTGGCCGGCGACGGCGCCACGGTGCGGTGCGCGGAGCTGGCCGCGCCGGAGGGCTGGCACGCCGCCCTCGCCGCCACCCGCCACCTCGCCCCGGCGCTGGCCGGCAGCCGCTTCGTCGACGGCAGCCTGCGCGCCTGGCCGGCCCACTCCTTCCTCCTCGACGCACCGGCCGGCGACCGCTGGCTCGCCGTCGGCGACGCCGCCTCGACCTACGACCCGATCTCGTCGCAGGGCATCCACAAGGCGCTGGCCGGCGGCCTGCTGGCCGCCGGCGCCGTCCACCGCCGCCTGGCCGGCGACGCCGCGGCCTTCGACGGCTACGCCGAGGCCGTCCGCGACGGCTTCGCCCAGTACACCGCCAACCGCGCCTACTTCTACGCCCTCGAGACCCGCTGGCCCGACGCCGCGTTCTGGCGCGACCGCCGCCGGCGCCGCGCCGAGGCCGTGCGGTAGGCCGGCCCGGCCCACGGCTATACTCTTTCCCACCATGACTCCCCCCAGGCAGCCGGTGGTCGAGGTCGTGGACGAGGACATGGCCCGCCTGCTCGCGCAGAAGACCGGCGCCGAGCGGCTGGCGATCGCGGACGGGATGTTCCGCTCCGCCCGGCGCATGCTGGAGAGCCACCTCCGGAACGGACATCCGGACTGGGACGAGGAGCAGCTCGCGGCCGAGGTCGCCCGCAGGTTGTCGCATGGAGCAGTCTGAGCTGCTTCGCCGGATGGTGGAGACTTTCGAGCGCCTGCGTCTCCCCTACCTGGTGACCGGCTCGATGGCGACCATCCTCTACGGCGAGCCGCGCTTCACGAACGACATCGACGTCGTGGTCCAGCTCCCCCCCGAGAAGGTCGAGGCCCTGGTCGCGGCGTTTCCGCCGCCCGACTACTACGTCGATGCCGAGCGGGTCCGCTCGGCGCTCGCCCACCGGAGCCAGTTCAACATCATCCATCCAGCCTCGGGGCTCAAGGTCGACGTGATGATCCCCGCGATGGACGACTTCGACCGCAGCCGCTTCGCGCGCGCCAGACGCGAACGGACGTCCACCGACCTCGAGGCGCGCTTCGCCGCCCCTGAGGACGTCATCCTCAAGAAGCTCCAGTACTTCGCCGAAGGCGGTTCCGAGAAACACCTGCGCGACGTCGCCGGCATCCTGCGCGTCTCCCCCGCCGAAGTCGACCGCGAGTACGTGACGGCCTGGGCGGAGCGCCTTGGCGTCCTCGACGCCTGGAAGCTGGTCCTCGCCGTCGCGGAATCGGCGTGAGGGCGCTTACGACGGCGAGGTCGTCGCGACGGCCCGCGCGGCGGCGAGGCGCCCGCGGCGGGATTCGAGCGACCGCGCCGTGCTGGCGCCGCGGGCGAGCGCCGCGGCGAGCACCGCCGCCAGCAGCGCGCCGAGCCACGGCGGCGGCTGGGCCAGGGTGACGAGCTGGAAGCCGAGCGCGGCCGCCGCAGCGATCGCCAGCGGCGCGAGCCAGCGCCGGCGGCGCAGCACCGCGCCGAGTGCCCACAGGAAAGTGGCGAGCATGGCCATCCACACCACGACCTGCGCCGCGTCGCCCGCGCGCGAGAAAGGCTGGCGGCCCTCGGCGAAGCGCTGGATGCCCTCCATCATGCGGCGCTCCATCACGAAGTGCAGCGGCTCGAACACCACGTGGTCGAAGGCGGTGGCGAACCAGCCGGCGGCGGGGATGCCGCGGCCGCGCACGAGCAGCCGGGTCGAGCCGGCGTCGACCGGCGCGAGCACGAAGCTCCAGCTGCCGTCCGGCGGCCCGTCGTGCGCGGTGCCGGCGAACCAGGTGCCGAAGGCCAGCGCCCGCCCGGGCACGTGGGCGAGGAGCGGCGCGCCGCCCACCCCGCCGAGCTTCGCGGGCGGATACATCCACAGGCTGTCGCCCGCCCGCCACTCCTGGCCGCCGGGCAGGACCTCCTGCGCGCGCGGCATGTCGCAGCCGACCAGGTCCTCGAGCAGCTCAAAGCTGTAGAAGCCGGCGCGGTCCTGCCCGAGCTGCGCCACCCATGGCCACACCGCGTCCGCCGGCGCGGCGATGGTCACCGCCCGCGTCGTCGACCTCGCCTCGCCGGGGACGATCTCGTCACCGGGCAGCGCCCGCGCCCGCTCGGCCAGCGTCGCACCCCAATCGAGGTACCACGGCCGCACGATGCCGGCATAGACCAGCACCCCGGTGACCAGAATGGCACCCAGAGCGGCGGCCTTCCCGAGGATGGTACGCATGGCGGGCCCTCCGCCGACAGGCTAGCCTCGCACTCCTGCGACCACACCACCCGCGCGGGTGGAGGCTGCCGCCCCTGGCACCGCAGCCCCTTCGACCTGCTGCCGCCCGCCTCTCCTGTCTCCGGCACGACGTTCGCTTGCCCGCCCCCGGCATGCCATCCCACACCCGCTGCCTGGCGCTATCCTGCCTCCTCCTCAGCGCGCCCGTCCTCGCCGCGCCCGTCCTCGCCACCCCCGCTCCGGCCGCACGCGAGCCCGCCGCGCCCGCCGCCACCGCCGCCGCGACGACCCCCGCCGAAGGCGACGACGACGACCGCGAGGGCGGCTCCTCCCTCCGGCGCTCGGTCCGGGTGGTGGCCGCCGACTACGGCTCCCTGGTCCGCAGGCCGCGACTGCTGCGCGTCGCCGGCGGCCTGGCGGTGGGCGGCGCCCTGGCCAACACCGACGCCGACCAGTCGCTCTACGACGACTACCGGGACTGGAGCGCGGACCAGGACCTCGCAGAGCTCGCCAAGGCCGCCAAGGGACCCGGCGAGGCGGAGATCGTCCTGCCGCTGTTCATCGTCCCGGCGCTGCTCGTGGGCCTGGAGGAGGGGCCGGAGGCGGGGGGCGCGGGGCGG
>CAZLBJ010000529.1:0-6119 GCA_964557755.1 uncultured Thermoanaerobaculia bacterium | reverse complement strand
CACGGGCAGGGGCGACGTCGAGATGCGGTCGGTGAACCAGCAGAGGGCGATGTCGAAGTAGGTCTCGCGGCTCGACACCGACGCCGCGGCGCGGGCGATGCTGCCGCGGATCATCCGGAAGCTGTTGAAGCGGCGGATCTCCGGGTTGGCGGCGAGCCAGCTCATCAGGCGCTTGTAGAGCCGCGACGACGCGTCGCGGAAGTGGGAGCCGTGGACCCCGTCCAGCGGCTCGGCGTAGACCAGGTCGAAGGACTCGTCGACGGCGCGGGCGAGCAGCGTCCTCAGGTGCCGCGGCCGGTGCTGCAGGTCCTCGTCCAGGGTCGCTACCCAGTCGCCCGAGGAGTGGAGGACGCCGGCGACCGTCGCCGGGTGCTGGCCGAAGTTCCGCGACAGGGAGATCACCTTGACCCACGGATGGGCCGCCGCCATCTCCTGCAGGACCGCGGCGGAGCCGTCGGTCGTAGCGTCGTCGACGAAGATCGCTTCGACGATCTCGACGGCAGCCCCGTCGGCGGCGAGCTGCCCGCGGAGCTCCGCGATCTCGTCCACCAGCCGCCGCAGGTAGCGAGCCCCCCGGAACACCGGGGTCACGGTCGACAGGTAGACCCGTTCCGCGTCAGGCACGGTGCGAGCCGTGCGAACGGGACCCGGCGAGTCGAGCATCCATGGAGCATATCCGGACTCTCGGCCTCGTCCTCGGTGCAGCCCGGTTCAGCCGCCCTTGGCCTCCTTGACCGCGGCGGTGAGCGCCGGCACCACCTCGTGCAGGTCGCCGACGATGCCGTAGCGGGCGAGCTGGAAGATGGGGGCGCCCGGGTCCTTGTTGATCGCCACCACCGTCGCGGCGCCCTTCATGCCGACGACGTGTTGGATGGCGCCCGAGATGCCCGCCGCCAGGTAGAGCTTCGGCGCCACCGTCTGCCCGGAGGAGCCGATCTGGCGCTCGCGCGGCAGCCAGCCGTTGTCGATCACCGGCCGGCTGGCGGCGAGCTCGCCGCCCAGCGCCTTCGCCAGCTCCTCGAGCGGCCCCAGCTTGTCCGCGCCGCCGACGCCGCGGCCGACGGCGACGATGACGTCCGCCTTGGTGAGGTCGACGGCGCCGCCCGCGACGTCCTCGACGCCGAGGATCTCGCGGTCCGGGACGACGCGCGAGGCGTCGAGCTCGAGTGGCCGCACCTCGGCGGCGCCGCCGCGCACGACGCCGTCCGCCGGGAAGGCGGCCGACTGCACCGACACCAGCATCGTCCCCTCGCCCTTGACGCGCACCCGCGCCTCCATTTTGCCGGTCATGATCGGACGCCGGAAGAGCAGGCCGCCGCCGTCGCCCTGCGGCTCGAAGCCGGTGATCTCGGGCAGGAGGCCGGCGCCGGTCTCCTGCGCCAGGCGCGCGAAGTAGTCGACCGTCTGGTAGCTGTGCGGGAAGACCACGAACGCCGGCTGCGCGGCGGCCAGCGCCGGGGCCAGGGCGCCGACGTAGGCGCCGGGGGTGTAGGCGGCGAGGTCCTCGTGGTCGGCGACGTGCACCGCCGCCAGGTCGGCCTCGGCGACCTGCCGCGCCAGCTCGCCGACGCCGGAGCCGAGGAGCACCGCCTCGGCCTTGCCGCCGAGGGCCGTGGCGAGCTGCTGCCCCGCCGCCACCGCCTCCCAGGAGAGGCGCGACACCCGGCCCTCGCGCTGCTGCAGGACGATCCAGATCGTGTCGCTCGCCATCACAGCACCCTCGCTTCCTTCTGCAGTTTGTCCACCAGGATGCGCGCCGCGGTGGCCGCGTCCCCCTCGATGATCTCGGCCTCATGGCCGCTCTCCGGGAAGGCCACGGAGACGATCTCCAGCCGCGAGCCGGCGGCGCCGAGCTGGCCGGCGTCGATCCCCAGGTCGCCGGCGCCGACCTCGTCGAGCGGCTTGCGCTTGGCGGCCATGATGCCCTTCAGGCTGGCGTAGCGCGGCCGGTTGAGGCCCGCCTGCACCGCGATCACCGCCGGCAGCTTGACCCGGAAGACCTCGTTGAGGCCGGCCTCCATCTCGCGCGTCACCTTCGCGGTACCTCCCTCCTCCACCTCGAGGCCCATCACCAGCCAGGCGTGCGGCCAGCCGAGGTGGCCGGCGATCACCGAGCCGGTCGAGCCGAAGCCGACGTCGTCGGACTGCGAGCCGGTGAGCACGAGGTCGAAGCCGTCGCCGCGCGCCAGCGCCGCCGCCAGGGCACGGCCGGTGGCCGGCGCGTCGCCGCCGGCGAACGCGTCGTCCTTCAGATGCACCGCGCGCGCGGCGCCGAGCGCCAGCGCCTTGCGCAGCGCTTCCTGGACGCGCGCCGGGCCGAGGCTGAGCACCGTCACCTCGCCGCCGCTCGCCTCGGCGATGCGCAGCCCCTCCTCCAGGGCGTACTCGTCACTCTCGTTGATGACGAAGGGCAGGTCGCCCTCGTCCACCCAGCGCCCGTCGCCGGCCACCCGGAGGCGCGCCTCGGTGTCGGGCACCTGCTTGATGCAGACCGCTATGCGCATGGAAATCGTCTCCTTGTCGGTTCCGTCGTGTGTTCGTCGTCGAAGCTCGGTCGTGGAGATCAGAGGTCCGGTCCCGGCACGCGCACCGCGGCGCCGTTGACCGCCCGCGCCGCCGGCGTGGTCAGGTGGTGGACGACCGCCGCCACGTCGTCGGTCGACACCCAGCCGGCCGGGTCGGTGTCGGGCATGGCGCGGCGGTTGGCCGGCGTGTCCATGGTCCCCGGCAGGACGGCGTTGGCGCGGCCGCCGAAGGGCGCCATCTCGCGCGCCAGCGACTCGACCAGGCGCAGCACCGCCGCCTTGGTGGCGGCGTAGGGACCGACGCCGGCCTCGCCGAGCAGCGCCGCCGGCGCCGACACCGCCACCAGCGCGCCCCCGCCGGCGGCGGCGAAGCGCCGCGACGCCTCGCGCAGCACGTGGAAGGTGGTGCCGACGTTGACCTGCCACAGGAACGCCCAGTCGGCGTCGCTGGTCTCCGCCAGCGTGCCGTAGCGGAAGCCGCCCACCAGGTGGGCCACCGCCGGCGGCGCTCCGCCCTCTACTTCCGTCGCGGCGTCGAACGCCGCCGCCACCGCCGTCGGGTCGCCGAGGTCGGCGGCGCGCACCGCCACCGCGCCCGGCGGCGCCGCGTCGGCCAGCGCCCGCAGCGGCGCCGCGTCGAGGTCCACCGCCAGCACGCGGCTGCCGGCGGCGACGAAGCGCCGCACCACGCTGCCGCCCAGCGCCCCGCCGGCGCCGGTGACCAGCACCCGGGCCGGGATGGGCGCACCGGGGGAGGCGCTGGAGGGCTCGCTGGCGGGCATGGGAAGATCTCCGTCCGCTCACCGCGGCGCGGGGTCAGGCGGCGGGACCCAGCGCGACGCTGGAACGCTGCGTTGGAACGGGCGCCGGGTGCGCAGGGCGCGCGGACGCCCGGGTGCGGGCATGGTCCGGGGCCGGCCGCGCCGCCCCCGGTGCCGGGCAGCTTACCATGCGCCGGGCGGGCGGCAGCCCGCTTGCAACCTCGACAGCACGGAGACGCAGATGCGCGAACGACCCGAGACCGAACCCCCGCCGCGGCCGGCCCGCGGACGGCAGCGGCCGCCGCGCCGCCTCTCCCTGCCCGAGCCGCCGCACGACCACCGCGATGGCCTCGCCGCGCGCTGGCGCCGCCGGGCGCGCCGCAAGTTCCTGCGCGGCGTCGACCGCGCCATCAACGGCCTCTACACCGCCATCTCCTGGCTCGACCAGCACGCGCCGATGGAGCGCCGCTACTTCCGCGTCGCGCTCTTCGGCTCCAGCCGCATCCAGCGCGACGACGCGATCTACCAGGAGGTGCGCGAGCTGGCGAGGCGGCTGTCCCACATGGGCTGCGACATCGTCACCGGCGGCGGACCCGGGCTGATGACCGCCGCCAACGAGGGCGCCCGCGACGGCGCCTACCGCTACCACACGCGCTCGTTCGGCCTCACCATCCTGCTGCCGATGGAGGAACAGCCGAACCCGTTCCTCGACGAGGTGGCGCACCACAAGACGTTCTTCTCGCGCCTGCACCAGTTCATCCGCCTGTCGCACGCCTACGTCATGGTCGACGGCGGCATCGGCACCACGCTGGAGGCGCTGATGGTGTGGCAGCTCCTGCAGGTGGGGCTGCTCGAGGCGCGGCCGCTGGTCTTCGTCGGCCCGATGTGGAAGGGGCTGCGGGCGTGGGTCGAGGAGCAGATCGTGGCCCGCGGCCTGGCGTCGCCGCGCGACCTCGAGCTGGTGCACTGGGTGGACACCATGGATGACGCGCTGCAGATCGTCGGCGCGGCGCGCAACCGCTTCCTCGAGCGCCACGAGGTGCTGCTGCCGCCGCCCGGCGAGGAGCCGGGGCCGGCCACCGTCGAGACGCCGGAGCCGGTGCCGGTGACGGACCGCCGGGAGGGGTGAGCGCGCAGCAGCGAGCACGGTCCGCATCTTGCAGCACTCACCCCGGGATGCGCCCGCCCAGCCCCGCTGCACCGCCGCTAAACCGCGTGCCTACGGCCATTCCGGCATGCCGCGGCGGCGGCGGCGCGCCACATGGACACGCGCCGCGCCGCCGCGTGGACACCTCCGGCCGCCGCGTGCTACGTTGACGCCCGCCTCGACCCCCGGCCCCGCGAGGGCCGTCCCCCGCGCTCGATGACGGACGGATCCGATCCGATGCACCCACTCCTCTTCACCGTAACCGTGCCGGGCGCCGCCGAAGGCCCGGGCCTGTTCGAGACCTTCATGCGCTCGGGCCCGATGGCCAAGGTGGTGCTCGCCATCCTGGTGGTCTTCTCGGTCGTCTCCTGGGGCATCATCATCGCCAAGGCGATGCAGCTCCGCCGCGCCGATGCGCACAGCGCGCGTTTCCTCGAGCACTTCCACCGCGCCAAGCGCTTCAGCGAGGTCTCCGCCGTCGCCGGCAAGCTCCACGCCTCGCCGCTAGTCGGCGTCTTCCAGAGCGGCTACGCGGAGATCGACGCCCAGATCAAGAGCGAGGGGGCGGTCGAGCAGGGCGGCTACCGCATCCGCTCGCTGACCGCCCTCGAGCGGGCGCTGCAGCGCGCCATCCACCAGGAGATGGCCGAGCTCGGCCGTTGGTCGCCGTTCCTCGCCACCACCGCCGCGGCGACGCCGTTCATCGGCCTCTTCGGCACCGTGTGGGGGATCATGGTGGCGTTCCAGGACATGGGCCTCACCGGCTCGACCTCGATCGTGGTGGTGGCGCCGGGCATCGCCGAGGCGCTGGTCAACACCGCCGCCGGCCTCGCCGCCGCCATCCCCGCGCTCGTCGCCTACAACTACTTCGCCGCCCGCGTGCGTCGCATTCGCGTGCGCCTCGAGGACTTCGCGCTCGAGCTGCTCAACCTCTCCGAGCGCAACTTCACCTAGGAGCAGAGGAGACGGCCATGGCGTTCCGCATCGGCGAGGGCGACGGCGACGAGGTGATGTCGGACATCAACGTCACGCCGCTGGTGGACGTGATGCTGGTGCTGCTGATCATCTTCATGATCACCGCCCCGATGCTGCACCAGGGCATCGAGGTCAACCTCCCCCGCTCCTCGGCCCGCAACCTGCCGGTGCGCGCCGAGGACCCGGTGGTGCTGTCGATCACCACCGACGGCATCGTCTACCTCGGGGACACGCCGATCCACCCCAGCCAGCTCGTCGAGCGACTGCAGCCGGTGCTGGCGGCGCGCGGCGACGACAGCGTGTTCCTCAAGGGCGACCGCGGGGTCCCCTACGGCCAGGTGATCGACCTCCTCGACGTCCTCCACCGCGGCGGCATCGTCAACGTCGGCATGGTGACCGAGCTCTCCCTGCCCGCCGACGAGGAGGCCGGATGAACCCCGGAGCGCGATGGAAGACGCCGTAGAGCGGGTCCTCGACCGCCGCCGCCGCCAGCACCTCGGCCGCCTGCGCGGCGGCGGGCTGGCCGGCGCGGTGCTGCTCCACGTGGCGCTCGTCGCCGCCGCCTTCGTGGTGCCGCGCCTCGGCGCCGAGGAGCCGGCGCCGATGGAGTGCGGGTCGGTGCGCATCGGCCCGGCGCAGGCGCGGGGCACGCCGCAGCCGCCGGCGCCGCGGCCCCAGCCCGAGCCGGCGCCGCCGGAGCCCGAGCCGGAA
>CAZLBJ010000528.1:0-6664 GCA_964557755.1 uncultured Thermoanaerobaculia bacterium | reverse complement strand
CTGGCGGTGCCGGTGGTGCTGTGGCTCGACCGCGCCGCGCCGCCGCGCTCGCCGCGCCGGGCGAGCGAGGTGCTGGCTCTGCTCGCCGCGCTCGCCGCCGCAGCCTGGTTCAACTTCGGCGCCCTGCACGCCCCGGGCTGGATCCACCACTGGGAGCAGTTCCACTACGTGCTCGGCTCGAAGTACTACCCCGAGCTCGGCCACGACGGCCTCTACGCCGCCTCCCTCGCCGCCCAGCAGGAGAGCCGGCCGCAGACGCGCCCGCCGCTGTGGGTGCGCGACCTGCGCAGCAACGAGGTGGTCCTCTTCCAGCACCTCATGCCCCACGGCCAGGAGGTCAAGGCGCGCTTCACGCCCGCCCGCTGGGAGAGCTTCAAGACCGACCACGCCTACTTCGTCGACACCCTGCAGTGGACCTACTTCGCCGGCATCCGCAAGGACCACGGCTACAACCCGCCGCCCACCTGGACCTTCACCGCGCGGTTGGTCTCCGCCTGGCTGCCGGTCGAGGCCGACACGCTCGGCCTGCTCGGCGTCCTCGACGTGGGGCTCCTCGCCGTCCTCTTCGCCTTCCTCTTCCGTACCTACGGCTCGCGGGTCTGCTGCCTGTGCCTGGTGGTCTTCGGCCTCGGCTACGCGTGGCGCTTCTACTGGATCGGCGGCGCCTTCCTGCGCCTCGACTGGCTGGCGGCGCTCGGCGTCGCGGTGTGCATGATGAAACGCGAGCGCTACCGCTGGGCCGGCGCCCTGGTCGCCTACGCCGCCATGGTGCGCATCTTCCCGCTGCTGGTGCTGCTCGGGCCGGCGGTGCTCGCGCTGCGTGCGCTGGTGCGCAAGGAGGACCTGGGCTGGGCGTGGAAGTTCGCGCAGGGCCTCCTGCTCGGCCTAGTCCTCTGCCTCGCCGCCGGCTCGCTGACCGGCCGCGGCGTCGGCGCCTGGGGGGACTTCGCAGCCAACCTCGACAAGCACCACGGCACCTGGCTGACCAACAACGCCGGCCTCGCCAACGTCGTCCTCTACGACCTCGACACCGTGACGCGCAAGGACGTGAACTTCGCCCTCCCCGAGCCCTGGCTGCGCTGGCAGGCGAAGATGGACCGGCTGCTGGAGGCGCGACGGCCGTGGATCTGGGCGCTCGCCGGCCTCTACCTGCTGCTCGTCGCGAGCGCCGCCTGGCGGGCGGAGCGCGACCAGTCGCTGGTCCTCGGCCTCGGCGCGGTCTTCGCCCTCACCCTCCTCACCTGCTACTACTGGGCGATGCTGCTCCTCGTCCCCCTGCGCGGCGACCGCCGTGCCGCGGCCGCCCTGCTGCTGCTGAGCGCCGTGCTCTGCGGCGTCCACCTGGCCACCGCGCCGTCCTTCGAGATGGTCTTCGGCGTCATGAGCTGGGCGCTGGCGCTGCTGCTCCTGGCGTGGACGGCGCCGGCGGCGGTCGCGACGCTGCGCGCCGCCCTGCCGGCACGGCGCGGCTGAGAGCTACGTTTCGAACCCGTTCCAGCGCTCCTCGACGTCGGCCAGCAGCTCGCGGAAGGCCGGGTCGTCGCGGAGGCCGGCGAGGAAGGGGTCCTCGCGGGCGAGCCAGGGGTGGTTGATGAAGCCGTGCTCGACCGCGGCGCGCAGCCAGCCGACCGCCTCGTCCGTCTCGCCGAGGAGGGCGTGGGCCTGGGCGACCATCCAGGGCCACTCGGGGTCGGAGCGGATGGTGGCCTCGGCTTCCGGCGACAGCGCCGCCGCCACGCCGTCGCGGTCGCCGCGCAGCGCCGCCGCCAGGCAGCGGCCGATCTGGCCGAACAGCGACGCGCCGGCGGCCTCGGCCAGGGCGTCGAGCTGCGCCAGGCCGTCCTCGGTGCGCCCCGCCATGGCCAGCGTCTGGCCGTACATGAGCTGCACCAGCGGGTTCGAGGGCTCCATCCGCCACGCTTTCTCGATCGAGCCGAGGCCGCGCGGCAGGTCGCCGCCCATCAGCCACAGGAAGCCGAAGAGGGCGTGGTGGAAGGGGGTCAACGGGTCGATGCGCAGCAGGCGGTCGGCGATCGGCACCGCCGCGTTCGCACGCCCCACCAGGGCGTAGGTGCCGACCAGCCAGGCCAGGGTGTCGGTGTCGTTGGCGTCCTTGGCGAGGGCGCGCTTGAGGTGCCGCACCGCCTCCTGCGGGTGGCCGGCGGCGACCTCCATGATGCCCAGCAGGCGGTGGCCGTGCGGCGAGTCGGGCTCGATCTCGAGGATGCGCTCTGCGTGGTTGCGCGCCGTCTCGAGCAGCGAGCGGTCGCCGGTGATGCCGGCGTTGACGTACTGCCACAGGGCGTAGGAGCGGGCGGCGAGCAGCAGCGGGTTGTCGCCGACGATCTCCTGCGCTTCGTCGAGCAGGGTGAAGGCACGGTCGAGGCCCTCCGCGCTGTAGCGCAGCACCTCCTGCTTGGCGCGCAGGTAGCACTCGAAAGCGCGCGCGTCGGCGATCGGGCGCTCGGCGAGCTTCTCCTCCTCCTGCGGCGACAGGCGGATCTTGAGCGCCGCCACGATCTGCCGCGAGAGTTGCTCCTGGATCTCCAGCACGTCGTCGAGGCGGCCGCTGAACTTCTCGGCCCAAATGTTGACGTCGCGGCCGGCGTCGACCAGCTTGGCGGTCAGGCGCAGCGAGTCGCCGCGGATGCGCACCGCGCCCTCGAGCACGTACTGCACCGACAGCTCGCGGCCGATGGTGCGGATGTCCTTCTCCGTCCCCTTGAGCTGCATCGCCGAGGTGCGCGAGATGACACGCAGCGACTCGATGGCCGACAGATCCGTGATCACCTCGTCGGTGAGGCCGTCGCTGAAGTAGTCGAGCTCGGCGTCCGGCGAGACGTTCGAGAACGGCAGCACCAGGATCGAGCGCACCGGCGCCGGCTTGCCCGGCCGCGGGAAGGCGAGCGTCGGCGGCGAGGAGAACGACGGCGGCGGCCCCTCGAGCGCGCCCAACATGTCGCGCACCGTCTGGTGGCGGAACGCGGGGTCCTTCTGCAGCGCCGTGGCGAGGACGTCCTCGACCTCCGGCGGCACGTCGTCGCGCAGCGCCGAGATCGGCTCGGGCTCGTCGTGGACCACGGCGTAGAGGATCGCCGCCGGGTGCTCGCCGCGGAACGGGTGGCGGCCGGCCAGCATCTCGTAGAGCACCACGCCCGCCGACCAGATGTCGGCGCGGTGGTCCGCCTTCTGCCCCTTCGCCTGCTCCGGCGCCATGTAGGCGGCGGTGCCGTGCACGAAGCCGGTCTGGGTGAGCTGCAGCGGCCCGCCGGTGAGCTTGGCGAGGCCGAAGTCGAGGATCTTGACCTCGTCGTACGGGGTGAGCATCAGGTTGCCGGGCTTGACGTCGCGGTGCACGATGCCGGCCTCGTGGGCGCGGGCGAGGCCGTTCAGGGTCTGGCGCAGGACGTCGACCGCCTCGCCCACCGGCAGCGGCCCGCGCTCGCGCAGCCGCGCCGACAGCGTCTGGCCCTCGTAGAAGGCCATCACCAGGTAGAGCTCGCCGTCGCCGGTCTCGGCGATCTCGTAGAAGGTGCAGATGTTGGGGTGGTCGATCGCCGACGCCGCCCGCGCCTCCAGCAGGAAGCGCTGCTTGGCCGCCTCGTCGCCGGTGAAGCGCTGGGCGAGGAACTTCACCGCCACCACGCGCTCGAGGCGGGTGTCGACGGCGCGGTAGATGACGCCCATGCCGCCGCCGCCGATGCGCTCCTGGAGCTGGTAGTGCGACAGCTGCCGGCTTTGGGCGGACGGCGCCGCGCCGCCGCCGCCGGCCGGCAGGGGACGCAGGCGGTCGGTGGGCGCGCCGTCGCCGCCGCCGCCCACCTCAGCGCCCCCGTCGGGGCCGCCGTCAGGACCGCCGGGCGTCGAGGACTTCCTGGAGGGCAAGGCTCACCTGCTCGATGGTGTCGAAGGCGCACAGCGCCAGCAGCGTGTGGTGCTCGCGGCCGAGCGGCAGGCGGTCGATCAGGTCGTTGAGGTCGTCGCGGTGGTGGACGTCGAGGTGGGCGTGCTTGATCAGCGTGCGGAAGGCCTCCTGCGGCAGGCCGGTCGTGCGCTGCACCGCCTCCAGCTCCTCGACGCTCGGCGGGTTGCCCTCGAGCACCGCCAGGTAGGAGAGCAGCGCCAGCGGGTGGACGTGGCGCACCCAGTAGTAGTAGGCGCCCACCATGCCGGCGACGTGGCGGCTGGGGAGGCGCTTCCACACCGCCTCGCGCGGCACCCCCAGCACCTCGAGGTCGGCGAGCAGCCAGTCGTCGTGGCCCGCCTCCTCGCGGGCGTGGTGCGCGAAGTACTCGGCGAGCAGCGGCGCCGTCGGGTCGGCGTCGCCCAGCCGCCCCGCCGCCGCGGCCGCCTCCTCCATCATCGGCACGCTTGCGCGGATCATCGTGTGCACGGTGAACAGGAACTCCGGGTAGAGCTCCGCCAGGTCCGGGTGCCGCCAGAAGCGCGCCGAGACCGCCGACAGGCGGGGGTAGGCGAGCCGGATCTTGGCCCGCAGCACTTCACTATGGCTCAATCCGCCGATCTCGGCGGGAGCCGGGCTCGCCATCTCTACGCCTCCCTCTCCGCACGGCCGCGACGGACGCTGCCGTGAACGCCGGCTCACACGATGAAGTTCGAGCTCACCTGCGGCATGCTGAGCGCCGCCGACGCCTCCTGCTCCTTCGCGAGCTGGTCGCCCAGCTTCTTGCGGATGGAGATCAGGGTGTTGACCTCCTCCTCGCTGAGGCCGTCGATCACCGTCGTCTCGGCGCTGCTCAGGTCGGCGCCCTCGGCGATCACACCCGCGTCCTTCAACTTCTCGAGATTGCTCATCTCTGATCCCTCCTCCAATGGATTGTCCAGCAAACTTGGAAAGATCCTACCCCACGCCTTTCCGGCGCCGCAAGGAACCCGGCGGCGGATCCGTGTCTCTCAAGGGTCGGAAGGCACACGACCCGAGACCCCGATGACCCGACTACAGACGATTCGATCCCGGCCGCGGCGGGCGGCGCTGCTGCTGCTCGCCGCCGCCTCCCTGGCCCCGGCCGCGCCGGTCTTTTCCTCCTCGGCCCAGGAGGCCGGCGCCGAGCTGGGCCTCGCCGACGCCATGGCCATGGGCCGTGCCCGCGCCCGCGAGGTGGCCGCCGCCGAGGCGCGGCTGGCCGCCAGCCGCGAACGCGTCGACCAGGCGCGCGGCCACCGCCTGCCGACGCTGCGCCTGCAGGAGGTGTGGATGCGCACCGACTCGCCGGCCGAGGCCTTCGCCCTCACCCTCAACCAGGAGCGCTTCTCGTTGCAGGACTTCGTCGCCGGCGACCCCAACCGGCCGCAGGCGGTGGAGAGCGCGCTGACCCGCCTCGAGCTGGAGGTGCCGCTCTACACCGGCGGCGAGATCTCCAGCCGGGTGCGCCAGGCCGAGCTGGCGGCGGAGGCGGCGGGGCACGGCGCGGCGAGTACCGCCGACGGCGCCGCCCTCGCCGCCGCCGCCGCCTGGCTCGAGCTCGCGCAGGCGGCCGAGCAGGTGGCGCTGCTCGAGCGCTCGGCCGAGACGGTGCGCGCCCACGCCGGCACCGCCCGCGCCTACGTCGAGCAAGGCATGCTGGTGCGCTCCGAGCTGCTGCGCGCCGAGGTCGAGGCGGCGCGCGTCGAGGACCTGCTGGAGGCGGCGCGCGGCGGCGTCCGCGTCGCCCGCGCCGCCCTCGCCTTCCGCCTCGCCGCCGAGCCCGACGAGCTCGGCCCGCAGGCGCCGTTGCCGCCGCCGCCGCCCGCGCCCGGCGACCTCGGCGCCTGGCTCGACCGCGCCGGCGAACGATCCGACCTGGCGGCGGCGCGCCTGATGGTGCGCACCGCGGAGCTCGAGGTCGAGGCGAAGAAGGCGCTGCGCCGGCCGCGGCTGGGCCTGGTGGTGCGCGGCGACCTGGTGGACGACTCGCCGTTCGGCGACCACGGCGACTCGACCGCCGTCCTCGCCCTGGGCTCGCTCGACCTGTGGGCCGGCGGCCGCCACCGCGCCGCCGTCGCCGCCGCCCGCGCCGAGGCCGAGGCAGCCGGCCACGAGGTGGCGCTGTTCGCCGACGCGGTGCGCGTGGCGGTCCGCCAGGCGTGGGCGACGGTCGACTGCGCCCGCCGGCGCCAGGCCACCGCCGCCGCCGCCCTCGACGCCGCCCGCGAGGCGGAGCGCATCACCGCCGAGCGCTTCCGCGCCGGCGTGGTGCGGACGATCGACCTGCTCGACGCCACGACCGCCCGCCGCGAGGCCGAGACCCGCGAGCTGGTGGCGCGCGCCGACGCCAACCTCGCCGCCCTGCGCCTGGCGGTGGCCGCCGGCCAGCCGCCGGAGAGCGCGCTGGGACCAGCGGAAGAACCGGCCGCCGACGCCGCCTCCACCACCGCTCCGCCCACCACCACCGAGCCGAGGATTCTCCGATGACCCGCCTGCCGCTGACCCTCCTCTTGCTGATCTCTTCTCTCCTCCTCTCCGCCTGTGCCGGCGAGGAATCCAGCGAGGCGAATCCCGCTTCCTCCTCCCTCACCCTCACCGCCCCGCTCGCCCGCGCCGAGCGGCTCGAGGTGCCGCGCACGATAGAGCTCTACGGCACCGTCGAGGCCGACCGCACCGCCGACGTCTCGGCGCGCGTCATGGCGCAGGTGACCGCCGTCCACGCCGCCGCCGGCGATGCCG
>CAZLBJ010000527.1:0-4189 GCA_964557755.1 uncultured Thermoanaerobaculia bacterium | reverse complement strand
CGGTGGCGTGCGCTCCATGAAGAGCGGAGCGCTCCTCCCCAAAGTCCGACCGAAGCGGAGCGTCCCCCGGCCGGCGCCCCACCACGCCCCGCCGTCCCCACTACCCAGGCACCTCCACGCGTACCACCCCCGCCACCGCCTCGTCCATCGCCAACGCCCGCGACTCCTCCACGTCCACATCCACGTCCACCTCCCCCGCCAACCGCCGCGCCGCCGCCGCCGCCCGCCCGTCCCCCGTCTCCGCCAGCGACCACCGCCCCTGCTCGACCAGCAGCGCCACCTCCAGCGACCGCCCCAACCCCAGCGCGAACCGCCGCGCCCCGGCCTCCAGCGCCTCGCCGCCCCGCGGCGCCGTCCGCCGCAGCCACCCGGCCGCCGACTCCACCCCGTCCACCGCCGCCCGCGCCGCCCCCTCCAGCCCGGCCGGCACCCCGTCCCCCACCGCCCGCCGCACCTCCGCGGCGACCGCCGCCAGCACCGCCTCCGCCTCCTCCCCGCGCCCCAGCGCCCGCAGCGCGTCCAGCGCCAGCACGTTCGTCGTCCCCTCCCAGATCGACAGCACCTGCGCGTCGCGCAGCAGCACCGGGATGCCCGTGTCCTCGACGTAGCCGGCGCCGCCGAACGCCTCCACCACCTCGCTCGCCACCGCCACCACCTGCCGCCCGGTGGTCAGCTTCATCACCGGCGTCAGCAGCCGCAGCAGGAGCGCTCCTGCCTCGTCCAGCTCCCCCGCCTCGGCCCGCCCGAGCAGCTCGACCACCCGGAAAACCAGGTGAAACGCTCCCTCCGCCTCCGCCTGCAGGCCGGCCAGCGTGTCGAGGTGCAGCGGCTTCTCCGCCAGCGGCGTGCCGAAGGCGACGCGGCGGCGGGCGTAGTCGCGCGCCAGGGCGAGGCCGCGGCGCATCAGCGAGGCGGCGCTGACGCCGTTCCAGGTGCGGGTGATCGCCAGCATCGGCACGATGTTGCGCACGCCGTCGCCGCGCCCGGCCACCAGCGCCGCCGGCGTGCCGTCGAGCTCCAGCTCGGCGGTGGGCAGCTTGCGGGTGCCCAGCTTGTCCTTCAGGCGCTCGATGCGGATGCCCTGGAGCCGTCCCTCGGCGTCGCGGCACTCGACGTAGAACAGCGCCAGGCCGCGCCCGCCGGGGCCGTTTCCCTCCGGCCGCGCCAGGGTCAGCGCCACCTGCGACGCCGCCGCCGAGGTGAACCACTTGCGGCCGTACAGGCGCCAGCCGCCGTCTTCCTCCACCGCCACCGTCTCGCTGCGCCCGACGTCGGAGCCGCCGGTGGTCTCCGTCATCCACTGCCCGGAGGTCCAGAACGCCGCCGGGTCGCGGCTGATGAGATGCGGCACGGCGCGCTCGATCAGCGCCCGGTTGCCGGATGCGAGCAGGGTGCGCGCCGCGCCGTCGGTCATCGCCAGCGGGCAGGAGTAGATGTCGGTCGCCGGCGTGAAGAGGTGCGCCAGGGCGAACTGGTGGAGCCGCGAGAATCGGCCGTGGCGGCGCTCGTAGGCGGTGGCCACCAGGCCGCGCTCGGCGGCTAGCCGCTCGGCCTCGCGCCAGACGGCGGTCACCGTGATGCGGTCGACCCGCCGGCCCCAGGCGTCGTAGCGGGTGAGCACCGGCTCGCTCTCGCGGTCGGCGAGCTGGAGCTCGTAGAGCCGCCCGCCGGCCAGCTCGCCGAGATCGTCGAGCTCCGGCTCGACGTCGCGCCGCACCTCCGCCGGCAGCACCCGCCCGAGGAACTCGCGCAGCACGCGGTCGTCGCGGAACTGGTTGCCGAGCCGCGGCGGCTCCTGGAGGAAGGTCTCGGCCATCGCCTCCCTATCCTACGCCCGACTACTCGTGGCGCAGGGCCTCGATGGGGTCGAGGCGGGCGGCGCGGACGGCGGGGTAGATGCCGGAAGCGAGGCCGACGGCCATGGCGACGCCGGTGGCGAGGATGATCGACGGCAGGGTGACCACCGTCTCCCAGCCGGCCCAGGCGGCGACGCCGCCGGAGATCACCAGGCCCATCAGGATGCCCGAGACGCCGCCCAGCAGGCTGATGGCGAACGACTCGACGATGAACTGGAAGCGCACGTCCTTGCGCCGCGCTCCCACCGCCCGCCGCACGCCGATCTCGCGCGTGCGCTCGAGCACCGTCGCCAGCATGATGTTCATGATGCCGATGCCGCCGACCAGCAGCGAGATGCCGGCGATGGCGCCCATCACCAGGTTGAACAGGCGCTGCGTGCGGCGGCTCTGGGCGAGCAGCGCCTCCGGCACCACCAGCTCGTAGTCGCCGGCGCCCGCGTGCAGGCGGTCGAGAAGGTCGCCGATCAGCCCGGCGGTGCGCCGCGCCGGTACCCCCTCGTCGAGCCGCACGGCGATCTCGGTGAGCGGCGAGGCCAGCGGCTCGCTGTCGAACTTGCGCAGCGCGGTGGTCACCGGCAGGTAGATCTCCTGGGCCGGCGAGCCCAGTGAGACGCCCTGGAACGAGTCGGCGGTGGCGCCGCCGCTGGCCAGCACGCCGACCACCTCCAGCCACACTTCGTTGACCTTGACGTGCTCGCCCAGCGCCGCCCCGTAGCCGAACAGGTCGCGCCGCACCTCCTCGCCGATCACCGCCACCTGCGCGTGGTGCAGCTCGTCGAGCGGCTCTAGGAAGCGCCCCTCGGCGAGGCGCAGGTTGGCGAGGCGGGCGTGGTGGTGGGAGACGCCGTAGACCGCCGCGTCGTCGGCCTTGCCGCCGGCGCTCATCACCTTGTAGGCGTCGATCTCGGCGCGCGGCGCCGCCAGCTCGACGCCGGGCACCGCCTGCTCGATGGCCTCGATGTCGCGGTAGGCGACGCCGGGCGACTTGCGGCGCACCTCCTCGAGCTCCTCGCCGCGCAGCTCCTTGGCGCGCACCAGCACGTTGCGCAGGCCGAGGCTCTCGATCATCTCCAGCGCCTGGCGCTCGGCGCCGGCGCCGATGGCGAGCATGGCGATCACCGCGCCGACGCCGAACACCATGCCGAGCATGGTCAGCGACGAGCGCAGCTTGTGGGCGCGCAGGTTGTCGACCGCGGCAGTCAGCGCCTCGCCGAGGTTCACCCCGCGCCCCCCGGCGTGCCGGCCAGGGCACCCCCCGGGCCGCCGGCGCCGCCCGTCTCGTCGTCGCCGTCGTCCTCCTCCTCGGGCCGGCGGTGCGGGTCGGCGAGGGCGACGACGTCGCCGGGCGCCAGGCCGGAGGTGACCACCACGCGGCCGAGGGCGGCGGGGCCGAGCTCGACCGGCACGGCGGCGAAGCCGTCGCCGTCGCGACGGTAGACGACGCTGCCGCCGTCGCGCTCGAACACCGCCTGCCGCGGCACCGACACCGCCTCGGCGACCTCGTCGAGGAGCAGCCAGGCGCGCACCCGCTGGCCCGGCTTCATCAGCTCCGGCACCGTCTCCTCGAGCTCCAGGGTGACGGCGAAGTACTGGACCGGCGAGCCGCGGCGGCGCGGCTTGGCCAGGGTGTCGACGCGGGCCACGGTGGCGTCGAAGACGCGCTCCGGGTGCGCCTCCAGCACCACCCGCGCCGCCCGCCCCTCGGCCAGGCCGCCGGCGTCGGCCTCGAGCACGAAGACCTCGGCCTCCATCTCGGTGAGGTCGGGGATCTCGGCCAGCGGGTTGCCGGGGTAGGCGGTCTGCCCGACGCGCGGCATCTCGCCACGCCAGTCGCGGCGGAAGACCACCAGGCCGTCGTGCGGCGCCGCCATCTCCAGCGCCGCCAGCCCCTCGCGGGCGCGGGCCAGCGCCAGCTCGGCCTTGCGGCGCTCGATGGCGAGCAGCTCGAGCTCGGCGTCGGACAGGCTCTCGCGCGTCGTCCGCGACGCGACCGCGTGCTCCATCTCCTCCGCCGCCAGCTCCCCGTCGATCTCCGACTCGATGATCTCGTGGCGCGAGAAGATCATCTCGTCCTTCTTCTGGAACTCGCGGGAGTTGTCGAGCTTGAGGCGCGCCAGCTCGGCGTCCTTCTCCAGCTTCTCGAGCTCGCTGGCGCGCTCGGCGTGCTGCTTGCCCACCTTGAGGTCGGCGCTGGTGCTGGCGTCGGCGGCGTCGTCGCGCTCCTTCTCGAGGTCGGTGGGGTCGAACAGCACCACCGGCTCGCCGGCGGCGACGCGGGTGCCGTCCTCGGCCAGCCAGGCGATGCGCATCGGCTGGCCGACGCTGGCCGGCAG
>CAZLBJ010000526.1:0-19019 GCA_964557755.1 uncultured Thermoanaerobaculia bacterium | reverse complement strand
CCGCGCCCGCGGCGGCCCGCCCAAGCCCGCATGGGCCGAACGGACCGCCGGTGACGGGCAGCTACGGGACGACCGCCTCCAGCGTCAGGCGGCCGCGGTCGACCTCGACCTCCAGCTCCTGGCCGAGGTCAAAGCCGGCGTCGCGGAGCCAGTGGCCGGAGAGGCGGAGCAGCGGCGCCTGCCGGCTGCCGCGGTTGACGTAGGAGACGGTGACGAGGCGGCGGCCGCGGCGGCGGGCGTCGCGGCGGCGCCGGCGCTTCGACTCGGCCGCGATGGCGTCCCTGACGTCGGCGGCGCGGGCCACCGGGCGGGCGAGGGGAATACGGGGCCGGCGCCCGTCGCCGGCTTCCTCCCCCTCCGCGGTCACCTCCTCCGCGGCCTCGCGCTCGCGGAGGTACTGCAGGGCCATCGGCGAGAGTGAGTAGACGAAGCGGTCGTCGCCGGGGCCGGTGGGTTCCGGCAGGGGGGCGTCGGCGAGGGTCGGGGCGCCGGCGTCGGCGACGGCCGGCGTCGGCGGGCTGCTACAGTGGCGGGTACGTCCACGCATGAGTGTTCTCCTCGTGGGTGGGCGAGGGCGCGGCGGAGGTGGCGACCTCTGCCGTGCCCGCTTGACGTTGGGCCCGGCGTGGCCGGGCCGGCTGCGGCGGTGCTGGTCTCGGCTGTGCCGTCCTCCCTTCCTGGCGTGAGGCTGTTGCTGGTGTTACGCCTTAGTTGCGCCTACCCTACAGGGTTTCGAGAGGCGGGTCAACCCGGCGGGGACGGCGGAGAGCGGCGGCACCTGTCGTACGATGATGCAGCCTTCGCTTCGAACGAGGCGGCGGCAGCTCGCCGCGGGGAATGATTTCGATGGAGCGCGGCCGGCGGCCGCAAGCCGTTTCAGCTCAGGAGGATGCGAGGGCCGCCTGCCCGTTGAGGCGACGCCGGAGACGGCCTGGCAGTAGTGCTTGTTAAGGAATGGGCCACGGTCGTGCTGACCAAGCAGGCGGTTACGCCCGCTCGGGAATCGGCGCTGTCAGACACGCGGGCTGGCAGAAGAGATGTGACGTAAGTAGACTACCGACAGGTCCAATTTCAGGGGTGTGACAGACTACGAAGACGTCAGCGATGAGTCCCGAAGAGCAGACCTTCATTCAACAGTCTGGCGCCGAAATCCTCGGCTGCTCCCAGCGGCAGGTGTTGTGCTTTGAGAAGGGCCGCCGGCGGGTACCGGTCTTTTCCGTCCCCGATTTCTCAAAGGCACTCGGCTCCTCTATCGTCAAGCTGCCTGGCACCGTTCTCCAGGAGGCCAAGAAGTAATGGACAACCTGGCTCTGTGGGTCGGCATCGTCGCCCTCGTCATTGCACTCTACTCTGCCCACTCATCCCGCCGCTCTGCCAAAGCCGCCGAGCAGTCGTCCACTGCCGCAAACGAGGCGATCGCCCTGGCGCGGGAGCAGCTCCGTCAAGCATGGGTCAGCCTGTTGCAAGATGCTCTACCAGACCCAAGAGCCGTGACAGGACTCCTTGGTGACCTCCCCAGCTTCCTCGCACCAGAGTGGCTGCAGCTCGTAATGGCCGCAGCCGATAGGAATCCCCGGACGCCGAAGCCCTACTTATCCGAGTTGCTGGAAAAGCATCGGCATGAATGGGAAGCGGCGGCAAAAAGGAGACGTGATGAATGAAACCGAGCAGTACACTCAAGAGGAAATCAACAATATGGCCGAGGCAATTTGGGGAAATGGCTTATACCATCCTCACCTCGAGTCGCTCTCGCTGGCCTGCCGCAGATGCGGAGCAAATGTCGAGGTGCGCTTCAGTCAAGAGGTCGGATCCCATAACATGCCGCCGCGATTTCGGGCTACGTGCTCTGAGTGTGGGGCGAGCGGGCGCGGTCAAGCCACCAATAAGGAGCGGCGCCGGCTTTCCGACGAAGAGATTGATAGCATCCTACAGTTGGCTCGACGTGGACGCACCTCACCCTGCCCAGTCTGTCAGGCACCGCTTCATGTCAAAGAGATACCCATTGCCGGCCGGGCCGCCGGTCCATGGATCATCACTTGTCATCGCTGTGGCACCCGCGGGCAGGGAGGTTGACCATGAAAGAGCAGCCCTATTCCGATCACGAGCTTATTGAACGAGTCGGAGCGGTCAGGTGAGGAGAGCGAAGGTGGCCGAAAGGATCATCGAAGCGAACGGCGTCGAGCTCTGCACGGAGCTCTTCGGCGACCCCGCCGACCCGCCGATCCTCCTGATTAAGGGGATCGGTGCGTCGATGCTCTGGTGGGAGGAGGGGTTCTGCCGGATGCTCGCCGAGAGTAGGCGCTTCGTGATCCGCTACGACCATTGTGACACCGGCCGCTCGGTCACCTACCCGCCGGGCCGACCGGGTTACACGGACGCCGAGCTAACGGCCGATGCCGTGGGCGTGCTGGACGCCTATGGGATCCCGGCGGCACATCTGGTCGGCGTCTCCGCGGGCGGAGGCTGTGCACAAGAGCTCGCGCTCGAGGTCCCCTATCGCGTCCTTTCGCTCGTCCTCATCAGCACCTCGACCGGGACCTCCCGCCCCCGAGCGAGGAGTTCGGGCAGTTCGTATCGAGTGCGAGTGTGGACTGGTCGGACGCCGACTCGGTCATCGAGTACCTGGTCGACTACTCACGCGTTCTCGCTGGAGGCGAGCGCCCGTTCGATGAGGAGGCATTTCGCAAGCTCGTGCGGCGCGACGTCGAGCGATCCCGCGACTTCTCGGCGGCGCAGAACCACGACGCCATCCCGAGCGGCGGGGTGTCCCGCGAGCCGCTGTCGTCGATCGCCGTCCCCGCTCTGGTGATCCACGGGACCGCGGATCCGATGTTCCCGCTCGAGCACGGCGAGGCGCTGGCGGAGAAGATCCCCGAAGCTCGGCTTCTGATACTGGACGGAGCCGGTCACGGAGTCGATCCTGCCGACTGGGAGACCATCGTCCTCGCGATCATCGAGCACACCGCGCGCGAGGGTTACGTCGACTACTAGGAACCGCGCAACGCCTCGGCCGGGTCGATCGCCGCGCTGCGCCGGGCGGGGATCAGTGCGGCGGCGAGGACCGCGGCCAGCAGCAGGCCGGCGGCGGCGAGCAGCGAGAGCGGATCGGCGGGGCCGACGCCGTAGAGGAGGCCGCGCAGGGCGCGGGCGAGGAGGAGCGCCAGGGCGAGACCGATGCCCAGCGCCGGCAGCAGGGCGGCCAGCTCGCGGCGCAGCACGGAGGCTAGGATCTGGCGGCGCTCGGCGCCGAGCGCCATGCGGATCCCCACCTCCCGGCGGCGGCGCACGGCGGCGTAGGCCACCATGCCGTAGATCCCGAGAGCGGCCAGCAGCAGCGCGAGCACGCCGAGGCTGGACGCCACTCCCGCCGCCAGCCGCTGCGGCGTGCGGCTGAGGTCGGTGATCGTAGCCAGGTCGCGGATCGGCCCCACCGCCAGGTCGGGGTCGAGGCGGTGCAGCTCGTCGACGGCGGAGCGGGCGGCGGCGGCCGCCGACCCGGCGTTTCCCGCAGCGTGGACGACGAGGGTCACCTCCGGCTCGTAGCGCTGCTCCCACGCGAGGTAGACCATCGGGTCCGGCTCCTCGCCGAAGCTCTGGTTGGCGACGTCGTCGGCGATGCCGACGACGGTGACCCAGGGGGCGTCGGGGTCGCCGAAGCGGAAGCGGCCGCCGAGGACCTCCCCCGCCGTCGCGCCGGGCCACGCGGCGGCGGCGAAGGCGCGGCTGACCACCGCCGCCGCCGGCGCCTGCACGGTGTCCCCGGAACCGAAGGCGCGGCCGGCGCGGAGCGGCAGGTCGAGGGCCGCGAAGTAGCCCGCGGAGACGACGTCGAACTCCACCCCCATCTCGCGCCCCGGCCCTTCGCCTCCCTCGAGCCACACCGAGGTGCCGTGGGAGGAGAGGTCCAGCGGCAGGTCGAGGGCCAGTGCCGCGTGGGCGACGCCGGGCAGCGCGGCGGCGCGCTCGAGGAAGCGCCGGCCGAGCTCCCGCCCCTCGGCTTCCTCGTAGCCCTCGCTGGCCAGGTCGAGCGAGGCGACCGCGACGCCCGCGGTGCGGAAGGCGAGGGTCGCCGCACCGCTGGCCGCGAGCGAGCGCACGAGCAGGCTGGCGGTGACCAGGAGCAGCAGGGTGAGGGCCACCTGCAGCGAGACGAAGAGGCGGCGCAGCCGACCGACGCCGAGGCCGCGCCGGCCCGGCGCGTAGCTCTCCGTTCCTTCCTTGAGCGCCGGCACCAGCTCCGGCCGCGTCGCCTGCAGCGCCGGCAGCACGCCGGTGAGCAGGCCGGCGAGCAGGGCGACGGCGAGGGCGAACCCGAAGACCCGCAGGTCGGGTTGGAGGTCGAGACGCGGCATGCCGAGCTCCGCCAGCGACGGCAGCGCCGTACCCAGCGCCCTCGCCACCGCCATGGAGAGCCAGAACCCGCCGCCGGCGCCGGCGGCGAAGAGCAGCACGGCCTCGGCCAGGAGCTGGCGCACCAGGCGGCCGCGGCCCGAGCCCACCGCCAGGCGCACCGCCAGCTCGCGGCGGCGGCCGGCGTTGCGGGCGAGGAAGAGGCCCGAGACGTTGGCGCAGCTCACCGCCACCAGGAGGCCGGTGAGCGCCAGCAGGAAGCCGAGGAACGCCGTGGCGACGCCGCGCGCGCCGCCGGGTGCCCAGCGCAGCGGCAGCACGCGGGCGCTCTTCTGCTCGTAGAGGTCCGGGTACTGCCGCTTCAGGGCTGCGAACAGGCCACCCACCGCGGCGTCGGCCCGGCGCGGCGTGACGCCCGGAGCGAGGCGGGCGACGACCTGCAGCCAGTTGGAGCCGCGGTTGCGCGTGTCGAGCCCCGAGCCGGCCTCCCCGCCCGTCTCCCCGTCCGCGACCAGCCCGGCGTGGAGCTGGCTGGTGTGCGCCAGGGCGCCGGTCGGCAGCCACAGGTCCGCGACCATGGTGGCGGCGTGGCCGCGGAAGTCCGCCGGCGCCACGCCGATGACGGTGAACGGCAGCCGGTTGACGCGCAGGGTGCTGCCGACGACGTCCGGAGCGGCGTCCAGCTCGCGGCGCCAGAAGTCGTGGCTCACCACCGCCACCTCCCGCGGGTCGTGGGGGTCACCCTCGCCGGCGGTGAAGAAGCGGCCGTGCGCCGGGGTGAGACCCATCACTTCGAAGTAGGACGGCGAGACCACCAGGGCGGGCCGGCGGCGCGTCTGCGGCGATCCCGCCGCGTCCGGCCCACCGGGCTGGCGCACGCTCACCTGGAAGCCGCGCACCGCCGACACGGCCCTGAAGACGTCGAGCCCCGCCAGGTCCTCCACCTCCGGCCAGGCCAGGGTGTCGAAGCCCCGGCCCTGGAAGCTGCGGCCGACCTCGACGACGGCCTCGGGCTCGCCGACGCCCGGCACCGGACGCAACAGCAGGTGGTCGACGAGGGAGAAGACCACCGACGCGGCGGCCAATCCCAGCGCCAGCGTGGCGACGACGGTGGAGGCGTAGAAGGGCCTGCGGCGGAGCGAGCGCCAGGCGATGCGGAAGTCGAAGCCGAGGTCGCGGGTCGATCCGAGCATGAGGGCTCCCAGGAGTGGTGGTGGTTGTCCTGGGGGCCTCTACGCTCAGCGCGGCGAGTGGTGAACCGCGCGTACCTTCCCTTTGCCGAATCAGGGAGGAACCGGCGTCCCGCCCCTCCCCTGCCCCGCCACCAGCAGGGCCATCTCCAAGGCCTGCTCGTAGTTGAGGCGGGGGTCGACGAAGCTGCGGTAGGCGCGGGCGAGGCCGGACTCGTCGAGGCCGCGGGCGCCGCCGGTGCACTCTGTGACGTCCTCGCCGGTGAGCTCGAAGTGGATGCCGCCGAGGTAGCTGCCGAGCTCGTCGTGGACCCGGAAGCTCTCCTCCACCTCCGCCAGGATGTCCTCGAAACGCCGCGTCTTGTAGCCGTTGGCGGTGCGCTTGGTGTTGCCGTGCATCGGATCGCACACCCACAGCACCGAGCGGCCGGCGGCGCGCACCGCCTCGACCAGCGGCGGCAGGTGCTCGGCCACCCGGCCGGCGCCGAGGCGGTGGACGACCACCAGGCGGCCCGGCTCGTCGTCCGGGTGCAGCAAGTCGAGCAGGGCGCGCAGGCGGTCCGGCGTCATCGCTGGCCCCACCTTCACCGCCAGCGGGTTGCGCACGCCGCGGAAGAACTCGACGTGGGCGCCCGCCGGGTCGGCGGTGCGCATGCCGATCCACGGCAGGTGGGTCGACAGGTCGTACCAGCCCTCGCGCCGCGGCACGCGCCGGGTCAGCGCCTCCTCGTAGGCGAGGTGCAGCGCTTCGTGCGAGGCGAAGAAGTCGACGCGGTCGAGCTGCCCCAGCGGCCGACCGGCGAGCATCTCCATGAAGCTCACCGTCGCCGCGATCGACTCGACGACGCGCTGGTATTCGGCGGCGTGCGGCGAGTGCTCGACGAAGCCGAGCTGCCAGTACTCCGGGTGGTGGAGGTCGGCGAAGCCGCCGTCGATCAGGCCGCGGATGAAGTTGAGGGTCAGCGCCGAGCGCTCGTAGCCGCGCAGCATGCGCTGCGGGTCGGGGCGCCGCGCCTCCGGCGTGAACTCGGCGCGGTTGACCAGGTCGCCGCGGTAGGAGGGCAGGGTGAGGCCGCCCACCGTCTCGTCGTCGCTCGAGCGCGGCTTGGCGTACTGGCCGGCGAAGCGGCCGACGCGGATCACCCGCTTGCCGAGGCCGTGCGCCAGCACCAGGCTCATCTGCAGCAGGATCTTGAGCTTCGAGGTGATCAGCGACGGCCGGCAGTCGTCGAAGATCTCGGCGCAGTCGCCGCCCCACAGCAGGAAGCGGTCGCCGCGGGCCGCCTCGGCGAGTTGCTCCTTGAGCGTCTCGATCTCCCACGAGGTGACCAGCGGCGGCAGCGAGGCGAGCTCCGCCAGCACCCCCTCGACCTCGGCGGCGTCGGCGTAGGCCGGCTGCTGCACGGCCGGCCGCGCACGCCACGAGCGCGGCTCCCAGGCGACGGCGCCGCGAGCGCGGGCGGCGGCGGGAGCGGAGGCGGGAGCGGAGGCGGGGCGGGCGGCTGACATGCGGAGGACCCTCGGTCTGTCGACCATGATACGACCTCAGTGCGGTGCCGGAACACTTCCGGGACGGGCGGAGCATACCGCCGGCGAGGGTCGCGCCCTTGTAACCGGTGTGTCAACCGCGAGATACTGAAATCCTGCATCGTTCCACGAGCCCCACTCTCCAGGAGGATCCCAGCATGCGGAAGAGCGCCGTCGCCCTGCTCCTCGCCCTCGTCGCCACCTCCGCGGCCCCTGGCGCCGCGGCCGCCCCGCCCACCGCCCGCATCGACGTCCCCGGCCTGCACGCGGCGGCGACGGTGATCCGCGACTCGCGCGGCATCCCCCACGTCTTCGCCGCCGACGCCCACGACCTCTACTTCATGCAGGGCTGGGTGCACGCCGAGGACCGCCTGTTCCAGATGGACCTCAGCCGCCGCCAGGCCAGCGGCACCCTCGCCGAGCTGTTCGGGCCGGCGGCGCTGGCCAGCGACGTCGAGCTGCGCACGCTGGGGCTGCGGCGCGCCGCCACGCGCTCGCTCGGCGCCATCTCGGACGCCGCGCGCGCCGACCTCGAGGCCTATGCCGAGGGGGTCAACGCCTGGGTGGCGAGCCATCCGCTGCCGGTCGAGTACGGCCTCCTCGAGCGCACCGCGTTCACCCCGTGGACGCCGGTCGACAGCCTGGTGATCGCCAAGCTGATCGCCTTCGGCCTCTCCTTCGACCTCGACGTCGAGGCCACGGTGACGCTGGCCACCTACCAGGCCACCGGCCAGGCGGCCGGCTTCGACGGCGCCGCCCTCTACTTCGAGGACCTCTTCCGCAGCGCGCCCTTCGACCCGGCCTCGACGGTGCCGGACGCCCTCGGCGGTCCGCCCGCCCCGGGCGCCGCCTCCGCCGCCTCGCGCAGCGGTGCGCGGATCTCCGCCGCCCTCTCCCCCGCCGCCCTCGACCTGGCGCGCGGCTACCTCGAGCGGGCGCGCCGGGTGCCGCTGCTGCGCGCCGCCCTGTCGCCGCGCGAGCGGGTGGCGGGCAGCAACGAGTGGGCCGTCTCCGGCGCGCTGACCGCCGACGGCCGCCCGCTGATGGCCAACGACCCGCACCTGTCGCTCGACGTGCCGGCTACCTTCCACCAGGTACACCTGCGCTCGCCGGCCGCCGGCTCCGACGTCATCGGCAGCGGCTTCCCCGGTACGCCGTACGTCATCCTCGGCCAGAACCGCCGCATCACCTGGGGCGCCACCACCAACCCGATGGACGTCACCGACACCTACCAGGAGCAGATCGTCGCCGACGCGGCGTCGCCGAGCGGCCTCTCCACCGTCTACATGGGGACGAACGAGCCGATCATCCCGATCCCCGAGACCTTCCGCTTCAACCTGCTCGACGGCACGCCGGAGAACCTCGCCGTCGCCGGCGCCGCCGACGGCGTGCCGCCGGCGACGCTGATCGTGCCACGCCGCAACGACGGGCCGATCATCGCCCTCGACGCGGCGGCCGGCACGGCGCTGTCGGTGCAGTACACGGGCTTCTCCGCCACCCGCGAGATCGACAGCTTCCGGCTCTGGAACCGCGCCGGCAACGTCTCCGAGTTCGAGGAGGGGCTGCGCTACTTCGACTTCGGCTCGCAGAACTGGGCCTACGCCGACATCGACGGCAACATCGCCTACTTCACCAGCGCCGAGATGCCGCTGCGCGAGGACCTGGCGGCGCTCACCGTGAACGGGCTGCCGCCGTTCTTCCTGCGCGACGGCACCGGCGGCAACGAGTGGCTGCCGGCCGGGCCGGACCGCCCCGAGCACCACGCCATCCCCTACCGGGTGCTGCCGATGGACGAGATGCCGCACGTCGTCAACCCGCCGGCGGGATGGTTCGTCAACGCCAACAACGACCCGGCGGGGACGACGCTCGACAACGACCCGCTGAACCAGGTCTCGCCGACCAGCGGCCTCTACTACCTGAACCCCGGCTACGACGCCGGCACCCGGGCGGGCCGCATCACCGACCGCATCCGCGCCCTGGTGGCGCGCGGCGACGTCACCGCCGCCGACATGGAACGGCTCCAGGCGGACGTGGTGATGCTCGACGCGCTGGTCTTCGTGCCCTACATCCTGGATGCCGCCGCCAATCTCGGTCCGCCGTCGTCCGAGGTCGGGGAGGCGCTGGCGCGGCTGGCGAGCTGGGACGGCTCCACCCCGACCGGCATCGGTCAGGGCTACGACGCCGCCGACGTCGACGGCGTGCGCCTGCCGCCGGGCCAGGACGAGATCGACGCCTCGGTGGCGGCCACCATCTACTCGCTGTGGCGCAGCCGCATGGTCGCCAACACCATAGACGCCACGCTGGCGCCGTTCGACCTGCCGCGGCCGGGCAGCGACCGCTCGCTGATCGCCCTACGCCACCTGCTCGACACGTTCGACGAGCAGCAGGGCGTGGGCGCTTCCGGGCTCGACTTCTTCGCCGACGGCGCCGGCGCGACGCCGGAAGCGCGGCGCGACTCGGTGATCCTCGCCAGTCTCCAGGAGACGCTCGAGCTGCTCGCCGGTCCCGACTTCGCGGCCGCCTTCGGCGGTTCGACCGACCAGGACGACTACCGCTGGGGCCTGCTCCACCGCATCGTCTTCGACCACCCGCTGGGCGGCCCGTTCTCGATCCCGCCCGCCGGCGGCGCCTTCCAGCCGACGCTGCCGCCGGGCCTGCGCGGCGTGCCGGTGGACGGCGGCTTCGGCGTCGTCGACGCCTCCGGCCACTCGCTGCGCGCCGACTCGGTGAACGAGTTCATGTTCGGCAGCGGCCCGGTGCGCCGCTACGTCGGCTCGCCGGGGAGCCAGCCCGGCTCGATCCAGGGCGTGACGGCGATGCCGGGCGGCACCAGCGGCGTCGTCAGCAATCCGTGGTACTTCAACCTGCTGCCACGCTGGCTGACCAACGACGCCTACCCGGTGCTGCACCGCTTCGAGCAGGTGCAGCAGGACGCCTACCTGCGCTTCATCTATCGGCCGGCGGGCTAGCGGCGATCAGGCTGGCAGGGGCGGCGGCGGCGGCGGCACGGCCGGCGCCGCCGGGTTTCGCTCCGGCCCGTCGCCGTCAGTGGTGGTGCGCGACCAGGAACTCCTTCTCCGGGTTCTCGCGCAGGTAGGCGATCAGGGTGGGCAGGTAGGTGGGCAGCGACGGGCAGTCGACGCCGGTGCCTTCGAGCGCGTCGAGCAGGTTCTGGGTGTCGTACATCACCGGGTGGTTGGCGTAGACGATCGACTCCTTCGGCATGTCGAGCAGGCGGCGCACGGCGTCGACCGACAGCGCCGCCTCCAGCACCCGGCCGGGCAGCGCGACGAGCGGCCGCGGCTTGCCGAGCTGGTGGCTGATCAGGTCGAGGAGCTCCGAGACGCGCAGGGCGCCGGGGTCGGCGAGCTGGAACACCTTGCCGGCGCTGCCCGGTTGGCCGGCGATCTCCACCATGGCGGCGATCACGAAGTCGACCGGCACCAGGTTGAGGCGCGCCCGGCCGCGGCCGATGCCGACCATCGGCACCAGGCGCGGCAGGTTCATCATCAGCTTGATGGTGAAGTAGGGGCCGTCGTACTTGTCGGTCTCGCCGGTGCGCGAGTCGCCGACCACGACGGCGGGGCGGAAGATGGTGGCCGGGACGCGGTCCCGGCGGTTCTGCACCTCGACCTCGGCCCAGAACTTGGTCGACTCGTAGTGGTTCTTGAAGCCCTGCCCCTCGTCGAGCTCGCTCTCCAGCACGCGGCCGGTGCGGTCGCCGGAGACGTAGCAGGTGGAGATGTAGAACAGGCGTTCGAAGCGGCTCGCCGCCTGGCAGAGGTCGAGCACGTGGAAGGTGCCGTCGACGTTGACGCGGCGGGCGATCTCCTCCGGCACCGCGAGGTCGTAGACGGCGGCGAAGTGCCAGCACTCGGTGACGCGGCCGGCGAGGTCGGAGTAGATCTCCTCGCCGACGCCGAGCAGCGGGTCGGTGATGTCGCCGGCCACCGTCTCCCAGCGGCCGGCGAAGGCCGGCAGCTCGCGGCCGATCGCCGCCAGGTCCTCCTCCGCCCGTTGGCGGAGCTTCTCCTGCACCAGGAACACCCACCGCTTGTCGGGATGGGCCTGCGCGTACCGGCGCACCAGCCGGCGGCCGAGGAAGCCGGGAAACCCGGTGAACAGAACGGTCGAAGTCATGACGCCACCCCCTCCGGAAAGGACCCCCCGCGGCGGCCGAGCGCCGCACCGCGGCAAGACCATTCTCTACCCATGAGGGCGCGGGATCAAGGGAGGAGCTGCCACCGGTCGACGCCGTCGATCTCCTCGGGCACCGGCACGTCCAGCAGGGCGGCGAGGGTGGGGGCGAGGTCGACGGTGAGGACGACGTCGGGGACCTCGCCGGCGGCCAGGCCGGGGCCCATGAGCAGCAGGGGGACGTGGGTGTCGTAGGCGTAGGGGGAGCCGTGGGTGGTGCCGGAGCCGGTCCTCGGCAGGAACAGGGGCTGCCACTGGAGGAGGACGTCCGGGCTGCGCTCGGGGTGGTAGCTGTTGCGGTAGAGGGCCTCGTACCAGGCGGCGGTGCCGGGCTCGGCGGTGCGCGCGTCGGCGGTCGAGCTGGCGAGCTGGTTGGCGGTCCAGACCTCCGCGACGTGGGGGCAGGCCTCCAGCCGGGCCTCGAGCTCCGCCTGCGCGGCGGCCGCCGCCGTGGCGCGCCCAGCGTCGCTGCCGAGGGCCGCGTGGTCGAGGTACCAGGGCGCGCCGAGCCAGGGATCGCCGCCGTGGCGAGCCGCGAAGCCGGCCGCGGCGCGGCGCAGGCAGAGCACCTCCTCGACGCCGATGCGACGAGCCGGCTCCCCCACCACCTCGGGGAGCGGCACCACCCCGTGGTCGCTCGAGAAGGCGACGAGGTACGCGCCCTCGCCCAGCCGCTGGTCGAGGAGGGCGAACAGCTCGCCCAGGACGCGGTCGAGGCGCAGCAGGGCGTCGAGCACCTCGGGGCTGTCCGGGCCGAAGTCGTGGCCCACGTTGTCGAGCGCCGAGAACGACAGGGCGAGCAGGTCCGGCCACTGGTCGGAGCCCAGGTCGTAGCTCTCGACCAGGGTGACCGCGAGGCCGCCGAGCCACTCGTCGGCGAACGGCGTGTCGTAGAGGTCCTGGTAGAAGCCCTCGCCGCGCACCGGCGACACGCCGCCGAGCAGGCGCGGGAAGCCGGTGTCGAAGGGGCCGCGCTCCATCGCCGCGAAGCCGGCCGCCGCCGCGGCGGCCGCGTCGACCTCCGCCAGCGGCTCCCAGGCGCCGAGGAACGCCTCCTCCGGCGGCCCCGCGGCGTTGAAGTCCTCCAGCCACCCCGGCGTCTCGGACAGGTAGAAGCCGCTGCTGACGAAGCGCCCGACGTCCCTGTCGTACCAGAAGGCGGCGTCGGCGTGGTGGCCGCCGGGGATCACCGCGCCGCGGTCCTTGCCGGAGGCGGCGACCACTTTGGCCTGCGGGTAACGCTCCTTGAGCCAGTCGCCGAAGGCGGGCACCAGGAGGTTCGCCGGCGAGGTGCCGAAGCGGTCGTCGTCGACGCAGTAGACCTCCACCCCGGGCCGCCGGCGGTCGCGGAACTCGTTGGCGACGATGCCGTTGCGTGCCGGATGCGTGCCGGTGGCCAGCGATGCGTGGCCCGGCGCGGTCCAGGTGGCGTGGCCGTGGTGGGCCGCGGTGAACGAGACGCCGCGCTCGAGCAGCCGCGCGACGCCGCCGGTGAACAACGGCCGCCCACGCTCGAGGTAGTCGAAGCGGAACTGGTCCGCCACCACCAGCACCACCAGCCGCGGCGTGCCGTCCGGAGGCGGTTCGACCGGCGCGGCCCGCTGGCAGGAGACCATGGGGACCACGACCAACAAACAGATCAGCAAGGGGAGGACGGGAGGTGCGGAGAAGCGACGGTACGTCGTGGATCCGGCCATGGTTTCGGGGGACCGATGCAGGGCTAGGCGACTAGCGACCCAGGAGCTCTTCCACGGTGAGATGGACGTCCTGTGCGATCTTCCGTAGCAGCGTTGGGGAGATGTCGCGGCCACGATGGTCGGGTACCGTCGTGGATCGGCCGTCCGGGTGACGGAACTGCCGATGGGAGCCGCGCTGGCGAACCTGCTCGAAGCCGAGCTGCTGCAGCAGTCGGACGACCTCGCGCGGCTTGAGGACGGGTAGCCGGCCCACGGCTATCCGACGAGCACCTGCTGGATGCCGACGAACTCCGCCTCGATCTCCGGCTCGCCCTCCTCCAGCAGCATCTCGATCACCTCGCGAAGGTTCATCTGGAGCTCGTCCAGGGACTCGCCCTGCGAATGAGCACCGGCAAACCCGGGCACATAGCCGACATACAAGCCTGTATCCGGATCACGTTCGACGACGGCCGTAAAGCTACGAACAGGATTCAGCACGACCCCAGTCTACTTCACTCTCTGGTCGCCTCACCCCGCGTAGTGCTCGGTCAAGGCGCCTTCGCCGAGCATGGTCTCGACGGCCTCGATGAAGCCGGGGTCGAAGCGGACCTTGAAGCTGGCCTCGGGGAGGATGGAGACGACGCGGTCGGGGAGGGCGATGCGCAGCTCGAGCGGCACCGGGCCGGCGTGCTCGGCGAGGAGGTCGCGGAGCTTCAGGAGCTGGCCGGCGGAGAGGGCGGCGTCGAGCGAGAGCTGGACCTTTTCGAGCAGGCGGCGGGTGGCCTTCTTGAGCGGCACCAGGTCGTCGACGTTCATCTCGGTGTCGCTGCCGCGCTCGCGCACGAAGCCCTTGACGATCACCACCGCCTCGTCCTCGAGCAGCGAGCCGAAGCGGTCGAAGTGGTCGGCGAAGAGGATGCAGGGCAGGGTGCCGGTGAGGTCCTCGAGCACGAAGCGGCCCATCAGGCGCCCGGCGTTGCGGCCGCTCTTGATCTTCGTCGGCCGCACTTTGGTGACCAGGCCGCCGAGGGTGACCGCGCCGTCGAAGTCCTCCTTCAAGTCGGCGACCGTGTGGGTGACGATGCGCTCGAGCTCGGCCTCGTGCTCGGACAGCGGGTTGCCGGTGAGGTAGAAGCCCAGCGCCTCCTTCTCGCAGCGCAGCCGCTCGCCCTCCGGCCACTCCGCGCCCGTGGGATCGCGCGGCGCCTCGTGGGTGGCGCCGGCGGCGAACAGCGTCCCCTGCCCCACCTCGCGCTCGTGGCGGCGCTGCTGGGCGAAGGCGAGCACCGAGTCGAGCGCCTCGAAGAGCGCCCGCCGCGAACCGCCGAGGCCGTCGAAGCAGCCGCCCTTGACCAGCATCTCGAAGACCTTGTGGTTGACCTGGCGGCCGTCGAGCTCGGCGGCGAAGGCGGCGAGGCCGTCGAAGCGGCCGACGCGCCGCCGCGCCTCGAGGACCTCCTCGACCGCCCCCTCGCCCACCCCCTTGACGCCGCCGAGGCCGAAGCGGATCTTCCCGTCGGCGGCGGTGAACCACCAGTCGCTCTCGTTGATGTCCGGCGGCAGCACCTCGATGCCCATCTTGCGGCACTCCCGCACGTACTTGGCGATCGAGTCGGACGACGACAGCTCGGAGTTGAGCATCGCCGCCATGAAGGCCACCGGGTAGTGGGCCTTCAGATACGCCGTCTTGTAGGCCAGCATGGCGTAGGCGACGGAGTGGCTCTTGTTGAAGCCGTAGCCGGCGAAGGGCTCGATGTAGTCCCACAACTGTTTGGCCTTGTTAGCCGGTACACCACGCCCGACAGCACCGGAGATGAACTTCTCCTTCTGCTGCTCCATCACCTCGAGCTTCTTCTTGCCCATCGCCTTGCGCAGCACGTCCGCTTCGCCGAGCGAGAAGCCGGCGATCTCGACGGCGATCTGCATCACCTGCTCCTGGTAGACGACGACGCCGTAGGTCTCCTCGAGGATCGGCTTGAGCTCTGGCAGGGCATACGCGAACTTGCGCCCGAGCTTGCGCTGGATGTACTCCTCCACCATGCCCACCGACAGCGCCCCGGGGCGGTAGAGGGCGTTGAAGGCGGCGAGGTCCTCGAAGCGCGACGGCCTGGCGCGCCGCAGCAGGTCCTTCATGCCGCGCGACTCGAACTGGAAGATGCCGTTGGTGCGCCCGTCGCAGAAGAGGTCGAACACCGCCGGGTCGTCGAGCGGCACGGCGTCGAGGTCGAGGTCGACGCCCCGGCGGCGCAGCATGCGGACCGCGTCGTCGATGACGGTGAGCGTGCGCAGGCCGAGGAAGTCCATCTTCAGCAGGCCGAGGCCCTCGACCACCGTCATGTCCCACTGCGTCGTCACCTCGTCCTTGGACGACTTGTAGAGCGGCACCAGCTCCTCGATCGGCCGCGGCGCGATGACCACGCCGGCGGCGTGCACCGAAGCGTGGCGGGTCAGCCCCTCGAGCTTCTGGCCGACCTCGATGACGCGCGCCACTTCCGGGTCGGCGTTGGCCTCGGCCTGCAGCGCGTCGTTCTCCTTGAAGTTCTCGGCCAGCGAGCGGGTCATGTCCGGCACCAGCTTGGCGATGCGGTCGACCTGGCCGTAGGGCAGCCCCATCACCCGCCCGACGTCGCGGATCACCGCCTTGGCGCCGAGCGTCCCGAAGGTGATGATCTGCGCCACCTTGTCGCGCCCGTACTTGGCGTTGACGTAGTCGATCACCTCGCCGCGGCGGCGCATGCAGAAGTCGATGTCGATGTCCGGCATCGAGATGCGCTCGGGGTTCAAGAAGCGCTCGAATAGCAGACCGTACTTGAGCGGGTCGATGTCGGTGATGCGCAGCGCGTAGGAGACCAGCGAGCCGGCCGCCGAGCCGCGCCCCGGCCCCACCGGGATGTCCTGCTCGCGGGCGTGGCGGATGAAGTCCCACACCACCAGGAAGTAGCCGGGGAAGCCCATCGTCTCGACGATGCCGATCTCGCGCTCCAGCCGCTCGCGGTACACCGTCTCGCCGAGCTTGGCGAGGGTCGGCGAGCTGCGCTTCTTCATCTCCTCGAAGCGCCGCTCGAGCCCGTCGCGCGCCGCCCGCTCGAAGTACGAGTCGAGCGTCTCGCCGGCGGGCACCGGGAATTCCGGCAGGTGGAAGGTGCCGGTGGGGATCTCGAGCTTGCAGCGCTCGGCGATGGCGAGCGTGTTCTCGATCGCCTGCGCGTCTTGCGGAAACAGGGCGAACATCTCGTCCGCCGTCTTCAAGTAGAACTGGTCGGAGGCGTAGCGCAGCCGGTCGGGATCGGAGAGGTTGCGCTGGGTGCCGATGCACAGCAGCACGTCGTGGGCGAAGGCGTCGTCGGCGCCCAGGTAGTGGCAGTCGTTGGTCACCACCAGCGGGATGCCGGTGCGCCGCGAGATGCGCCGCAGCGCCTCGTTGGCCAGCCGCTGCTCTTCGATGCCGTGGTCCTGGAGCTCGAGGAAGAAGTTGCCCTCGCCGAAGATCTCCAAGAGCTCCGTGGCGCTCGCCTCGGCCTCGCGCTCGCGGCCGGCGGTGATCTTCTCGGTCACCTCGCCCTTCAGACACGCCGACAGCGCGATGATCCCCTCGCTGTGCCGGCGCAGCAGCGCCTTGTCCATGCGCGGCTTGTAGTAGAAGCCCTCGAGGAAGGCGCGCGAGGAGAGCTTGATCAGGTTGCGGTAGCCGGTCTCGTCCTTGGCCAGCAGCACGAGGTGGTTGCTGCCGCCGCCGCGGGTGGCGGCGGTGCGGTCGGTCATGTCGCCCCGCGTGGTGTAGGCCTCGATGCCGACGATCGGGTTGATGCCGGCGGCGCGCGCCCGGTTGTAGAACTCGATGGCGCCGAACAGGTTGCCGTGGTCGGTCAGCGCCACGGCGGGAGCGCCCTGCTCGACGGCCGCGTCGATGACGCGGTCGATGCGGTTGGCGCCGTCGAGCAGGCTGTACTGGGAGTGCAGGTGGAGGTGGACGAAGCGGGACATCGGGGGCCAGTCTACCGCGGCCGGCGGCGGCTCAGGGCGCCGCTCACGAGGTCGCCGGCGGCTGGCTGGCGCGCATCGCCCTGAGCACGTAGTGGAGCCCCGAGGCGAGGGTCAGAACCGCCACCAGGTAGGCCGCCCACAGCGCCGCGTCGGCCAGCCAGGGAGCGTCCACCAGCACGTTGGCGAGCAGCACCAGCACCACCGTCGCCACCTGCACCGCGGTGGTCAGCTTGCTCAGCAGGGTGGGCGGGAAGCTCTTGGTCTCGAGCGCCATGTAGAGCGCCGCCGCGGTGGTGACGATCAGCACGTCGCGGGCGATCACCAGGATGGTCACCCACAGCGGGATCGACACCACCGGCGTCAGGCTGCCGAACGCCAGCACGACGTAGGCGGAGGTCAAGAGCAGCTTGTCGGCCGCCGGGTCGAGGTAGGCGCCGAGCAGCGTCTGCTGCTTCCAGAAGCGGGCGATGAAACCGTCGAGGCCGTCGGTGACGCCGGCGATGACGAAGACGCCCAGCGCCTTCCTCATGTCCGACTCGGTGACGGCGATGACGAAGAAGGGGACCAGCCCCATGCGCATCAGGGAGAGCAGGTTCGGCAGCGACAGCGCCATGCTCACCCCCCGGCGCCGGCCGCCATCACCGCCAGGGCGCGCCGCACCAGGTCCACCGCCTCGGCGCCTGAGACGTCCTCGCGCGGCACGCAGGCCTCCTCGCCGCGCAGGAGGCCGCAGTCGAAGGCGGCGGCGCAGATCGTGTCGAGGCCGGGCGCCGGGACCTCGGCGGCGGGCGCCGCGCAGGCGGCGGGACCAAAGCGGTGCAGCACGCGCAGCACCGAGCGCAGCGCCATCTCGCGGCGGATCGGCCGCGACGGGTAGAAGCGGTGCACGGTGGCGTCCATGTCCATCAGGCCGAGGTTGAGGACGCGGGCGATCGCCTCGCGCCGCGGGTCGTCCAGGATGTCGCTGGCGATGCGCGCCGTGCCGCCGCGCGTCGAGCGCACCCGCGGCACCAGCCAGTAGAGCAGCACCGCCATGTCGCCGCGCTGGAGCTGCGGCGACGACGCCACCTGCGCCACCTCCGGCGGCATCTGGCCGATGCGCCAACGGAACTTGGCGTAGGCCAGGCGCTCGGCCAGCCGCGGATCGTCCGGGTGGCGCGCCGCCAGCTCCTCGAACAGCTCGAGACCGCTCCCCGAGTCGCCCACCTCGAGCTCGAGCTCGGCCTGGCGCTCGCGCAGGCGCTCCTCGTCGAGCCCAGGCTCCCCCACCGCGCGCGGCACCAGCTCGCGCAGCGCCGCCAGCTCGGCGCGGCGGTCGCCGCGCGCGGCGGCGACGTCGACGGCGGCGACGTGGGTGGCGGTGGCCTCCGGCAGCCAGGCGCGCAGGCGGCCGAGCGCCTCCTCGGCCGCCGGCAGGGCGCCGCGGCCGAGGGCGTCGGCGACGCGGCGGGCGAGGACCTCGGTGACCCGAGGGCGCAGCACCTCGGCCCGCTCGGCGGCCAGCGGCTCCCCGGCAATGCGGCGGAAGGCGGCGAAGGCGGTCACCAGGTCGCCCTCGAGCTCGGCGGCGCGGCCGAGGACGAGCTGCAGGGCGGTGTAGCCCTCGTGCGCCTCGGCGAGCGGCTCGAGGCGGGCGCGGGCGTCCCCGGCGCGGCGGTCGAGGAGGTCGGCCTCGGCGGCGAGCACCGCCGCCGGCGGGTACGGCGCGCCGACCGCCGCCGGCGGCTCGCCGCCGTTGGCGCCAGCGGCGGCGACGCGGGCGGTCTCGGCGTCGCCGGCCTCGACGGCCGCGTGGCCGTCGTCCAGCGCGTCCTCCTGAGCGGGCGACAGCGGGCCTCTCCAGCCGGCCAACGGATGGACCAGGTAGGAGGCGTCGGCGGCCGGCGGGCCGGGGGGCTCGGGCGGCGGCGTAGACGGCGCCGCGCCGCCGGTGGCACAGCCGTTCGCCAACAGCGAAAGGAACCCCAGCAACAGCCCGGCCGCGAGCCGCACCGGGGCGACCCGCGGCCGCGACAGCCCGGCGGTGCGCACCCTAGGGGGTGGCGGCCGCCGCCGCGATGGTGGCGATGGCATGCTTGTAGATCAGGATCTCGTT
>CAZLBJ010000525.1:0-13593 GCA_964557755.1 uncultured Thermoanaerobaculia bacterium | reverse complement strand
GACTACCGAGGAGACTTCTTCGATGCAAGAGAGCAAGCGAAACGTCGGCCTGATGGCCTTCTCGTACCTGCTGGGGATCGTCACCGCCGCGCTGGCGCTCGAGGGGCTGGGCCTGGTGCGTGGAGCGCAGGTGCCGGCCCTGGTGCTGGCCGGCGCGGCGGTCGCCCTGCTGCTGGCCGCCGCCGGGCTGGGCTGGGCGCTGTGGGTGCTCACCGCCGGACGCGCTCCGCGCCCGGCGCCGCGGCCGGCGGTGAGCCGCCGCCGCCCGCAGAACGTCGACCTGCCGACGGTGACCGACTACTACGAGAACGCTTCCGACGGCGTGCTGCCGGCCTCGGCGCCGGCCTACCGCGACCTCGACCCGGCCACCGATCCGCGCCTGGCGGACGGCGTCGGCGCCTCGGCCTGAGCCGGCGGCGGGATCACACCGCCAGGCGCACCGCGGGGTCGCCGAAGACGACGAAGCTGCGGGCGTCGGCGTGGGCCAGCCACAGGCGGGCGAAGTGCTCCTCGTCGAGCCGCTCGCCGCGGTGGCGCCGGCCCCACTGCGTGGCGAGCTCGGTGGCCATGTCGGCGGTGAACTGGCTCAGGTACTCCATGGCGGCCCCCACGGGCTTGCCGTCGAGCAGGCAGTCGAGGACGGATTCGAAGGTCAGCCGCTGGCGGCGGTCGCCGAAGAAGTCGAAGGAGGTGGTCCAGGCGCGGTCGACGTGGCCGAGGACGGCCAGCGCGCCGCCAGTACGCCCGAGGAGCCGCTGCGCCAGCGCCGCGACGAAGGGGCGGCCAGCGATGCGCTCGGCGGCGGTGGCCTGCTGCCAGAAACTGTCGCGCTCCGGGGTGCCGGCGCCGTAGCAGGCGAAGAGGAAGGCCACCAGGCCCGCCGGCACGGCGTCGGCGCCGAGGTCGGCGGCGGCGAAGCAGTGCTCGGGCCCGAAGGTGACTCCCTGGCCGGCGCCGGGCCAGTCGGCGGTCACCAGCGCCCCCTGGCGCGCCGCCTGCTCGCCGTGGCCGGGGCCGAGGCGCAGGCCGTGGCCGCCGGCGAAGAGGAGGGCGGGCGTGGCGTCGCCGGCGAAGAGCCGGCCGAGCTCCGCCTTGTGGGCGTCGGCGCCCGCCGCGGTGCGCACTTGCCAGCGCCCGGCGGTGCCCTCGACGTGCTCCGCCAGCGGCTCCACCAGGTCGCGGCGAGTGCGGCGGGTGGCGCGGTCGCCGTCGTGCTCGGGGGCGAAGAACACCGCCTGCCGCGGCCGCCTCAGGCGGCCCTCCTCGGCGTCCACCACGGTGCGCGCGTAGGCGGCGTACTCGGCCGGCGTGTCGAACGAGATGCGCCCGACGGCGTAGGTCTGGTCGAGGCCGTGCTGGAGCTCCCACGGGATCTCCTCCGGCCCGCCCACCAGCAGCACGTAGTAGGGCAGGCGGTCCGGGTCGGCGAGGCCGAGGGGGGCCCCGAGGCGGGCGAGGAAGGCGTCGAGGTCCTCGCCCGGGACGTACAGCGCTTCCTTGTAGCGGTCGCCGGCCTGCCGCTGGCGCAGGTCGCACAGCGGGTCGAGGGCGCGCACCACCCGCAGGTCGCGCCCCGCCGGGTGGACCACCGCCCAGCCGGCCTCCTCCAGCACGTCCTCGCGCACCCCGTAGCGCGGCCGCCGGGTGGGGTCCTCGGTGCCGCGCTCGTCGGGCTTCGGCGGCAGCCGCCAGTCCGGCGCCAGGCCGAGGAGACGGCGGCCGAGCTCGGCCGGCTCGACCGGCGGCAGGAGCGGGGTGCCGGCGGCGGTGAGGCCGTTGAAGTGGAGGCGCGGGTCGTCGTCGTCTGGATGTGGGGTCACGGCGCGGTCTCCCGCGCCGGTGAAAAAAACAGGGGGTCTTCGTCGCCCGGCAGCGGCAGGTCGTCGTGGGTCCGTGGTGGCGGTGGGTCCGTCCCGCCGCCGTTGTCGGACTGCTCGATAGGCAGATCGGTGCGGGCGAGGGAGAAGCCCAGGTGCCAGTCACCCACGAAGACGAAGCCGGCCCAGTAGTAGGGCGCCGACCAGCGATCGCTGAGGCGCATCGAGCGCTGGGCCAACCGCAGCGCCGCCGGTGGGCGCATGCGCTCGTTGAGCAGGTTTGCGTAGAAGTGGCTCATCAGCGCTGCAGTGGCGGCGTCGTCCACGCGCCACAGGCTGACCACCAAGCGCGGCGTGCCGGCGTACATGAAGCCGCGGGTGAGGCCCACCAGCCCTTCGCCGCGAAGCTCGCGGCCGAGGCCGGTCTCGCAGGCCGAGAGCACCGCCAGCTCCGCCGGCAGGCGCAGGTCGTAGATGTCGTGTAGGCGCAGCAGGCCATCCCGCGGGCGCCCCGTTTCGTCCCAGCGTGACAGCACCAAGCCGGAGAGCTCCGGCCGCCGGCGGTCGAGCAGGGCGTGGGTGGCAAAGTGGAGCACCCGGTAGTCGGCCAGCCGTGCAAGCAGCTCCGGGTCGGCCGCGGCGTCGAATCCGACGGCGGCGAGGCGATCCTCGCCGGCGACCATCGAGAGGATGGCGCCGGCCTCCCGCCGGGTCTCGACGAGGCGGGGCAGGTCGTCCAGCTCGGCGCCGCGGACGCTGCGGATGCCTCCGTCGCCGCTGGGGGCGGCACTCCGACCACCGAGGCGGGGATCGTCGGTTTGGAACACGGGATCGGCCAGCACCGCCAACGCCTTGGGCCGCGGCGGCCGTCCCAAAGTGCGCTTGCGCAGTGCTCGCAGGGTGGTGGCGGAGGGCAGATGGACGACCTCGAACCACTCGACCAACGGCATGGGATGGTCCGACGCGCCGGCACCGGGATGCGGAAGGGCGGCGAACGGGACGTGGAGGAGCTGGCCGTCCGCCACCACCGCCAGCCTCTTGAAACCGCGCTCGGCGGTGAGCAATGCCTTCAGCGGGCCGAGGACCTGCGCCGACAGCTCGGCGCCAGCGCGGCGGCGCAGCGGCTCGTCGCTCGCGGCTGGCGAGCGCAGCCGCTGGAGGAACCGGTCCACCGTCGCTTCGATCTCCTGGCGCGGCGGCAGGACGTGCACGTCCACCGACCGCTTGGTTACCGTCCAGGCGAAGCTTCGTTCGTCGCCGAGCGCATACACCAGCAGCAGGGTGTCGGCGTCGAGCTGTTCGCGCTGCAGCCTGGCGATGTGATCGGCACGGGCCGGCGAGCCGCTGCCGGCGAGCTGGTCGAGGTCCGAGAAGAGGTCGCTGGTGCGACGGATCTCGATGCCGACCCGGCGCAGCTCTCGGCGCAGCTCGTCCACCTCGTGCTCCAACCGGCTGGCCACCTCGGGGTCGGCCGTACGATCGTCGAAGACCTCGCGATACCGCAGGTCCGCCGCGTTGAGCTCTCTCTGGATGCTCGCCTCCTTCTCGAGGAGCTCCGGATCGACGCCGCGGCGCACGTCAACCTGCGCTTCCTCCAGCAGGTCCAGCAGGCTGCGCGCTCGACCTTTCTCCGCCGCGTTCATGGCGAGCAAGGCGTGGCCGCCGCCCGGGTCCGCCTGGTGGAGATGGACCAGGACGTCTGCGTGGAGTTCCCAGTAGTGGGACTTCGAGTCAAGCCACGCCGCGCGCAGGTCCGGCGCTTCGGCGGACCGCCGCAACAGCTCGGCGTCGCGGAGGATCTCCATCAGCACCAGGTGCGCGTCGCGATACAGGCCCTGGTCGTGGAGCACGCGGGCGATGCCGAAGCGGGCGGAGGTGAAGGCCGGGCGGTCGGAGCTGTCGGTGAGCAACCGGGCCGCCTGTTCGTGTAGCTGGCGGGACTCGTCGAGGTGCCCCTGCTCGTAGCACAGGCGGCCCAGTTTGTGGAGCATCATGCCCTCCTCCCGCCGGTGGCCGGTGCTCCGGGCCAGTTCGAGGGCCTCCTCGAAGCGCTGCCGAGCCGTGTCGAGGTCGCCCCGCTGCATCCAAAGCGTGCCGAGGTGGGCGAGATCGGAGGCTTGCCACGCCTCGTCGCCGAGCTGGCGGTGAAGTTCGAGCGCAGCTTCCAATGCCGCCTCCGCCTCGTCGAAGCGGCCAGCCAGGTAGTGCACGTTGCCCAACTCGCCCAGGGCCACAGCTTCGTGCTCCGGGCTCTCGATGCGGCGGGCGATCTCCCGCGCCCTCCCCAGATGGTCGCTGGCGTCGTCGAGCTCATGCAGGTCGGCGTAGACGATGCCGAGCCGGCTCTGCACCGTGAGCTCGAACAGGTCGCCGAGACCGCCCTCGCGCGCGGTCTCGGCAGCGGCGAGGAAAGCGTCCAGCGCGGCCTGGTTTGCGCCGATGGCGTGTTGGCTCTCGCCCAGCCGGATCAGTGCCGTTGCCAGCAGGTCGGGTCGATCGTCGAGCGGCTCGGCCAGGCGGCGGGCCTCCTCGGCGACGGCTGCGGCCGCGGCGAGATCGCCGTCGAGCTGGCGCAGGGTGGCCAACCGGTTGAGAGCAGACACCTGGCGGTGAGACTGACCCGCGGCACCGAAGCGGCTCGCAGCCTGCCTCAGCGAGGCCGCGGCGGCGGTGTCCCGCAGCTCGGCCTGTATCCGGGCGGCGCCGTAGAGGGCCTCGGTCGCGCCAGCCTCGTCTTCCAGCCGCCGGAAGGCCTCCTGTGCCTCATGGAAGCGGGCCAGCGCTTCGTCGTACCGCCTGGCTCGCCGGTGGACATTGCCGGCGGCCAGCGCCCACTCGGCGGCGGTGCGCTGGCGGTCTTCCTCGGTGGCGGCGCGTGATGGCTCGGCGCGCAGCTCGTAGCCGGCCTCGGCGCCCTCGGCGACGGTGGCGGCGCGTACCTCCAGCCGGTGGCGGCCGGCGGTCTCGGCCACGACGCCCACCGGCTCGGCGCCGTGCTCCTCCCAGGGGTCGTCCTGCTCGACGAGAAGCTCGCCGTCCGGGCCGTACAGCCGCAACACGAGGTCTGTGGCGGTCGGGGTGGCGGTCAGGTGCAGGTAGTGGCCGGCGGCGAGGTCGATCTCGTAGGCATGGACCGCGCCGGCCGTCACGCCGCGCTGCACGCGGCGGCCGGGCCGCAGCTCGGCCGCCGGCTCGATGGTGGTGGGGGCCGACTCGCTCATCTCATCGCCTCCAGGCCGGCCGGAAGGGGCGGGCGCGTCGGCGCACCCCCACCACGTTCCGGCCAGACAAAAAGAGCCGGCCGCCAGCGCGAGGACGCGCGGCAACCGGCGTTCGGGGCAGAACCGTCTCATGGGGCAGCGGGGAAACCATCTTCCCCATCCATAGACGCGAGAACGGGGACGTTGTTGGTCCACCCGCTATCGGTCTAGCTGCCGGTGGGCCCCGATCGCGGACAGCGAATGAGGTCAGGGTGCCCGTGCGCGGAGACGGATCGGCTGCTCCAGCCGGAGCTCCGGCGGCTCGACAGCGAGGTCGAGGATGCGCACCGTGTACGTGCCTGGCGGCAGGTGGCGGCGGCGCCAGGTCAGCGCCAGATCGCCCGTGGTGTGCGCAAAGAGCTCCCGGAAGAGGACCGCGCCGTCGTCGTCCGCGAGCTCCAGGCGGTAGCGGCCTCCCGTCTCGAAGCGGTCGCCGGCGATGCGCAGCGTCATGGCGTCGCCGTCGTAGGTCAGCTCGAGCGGCGTCCCCCGTGGCTCGTCCAGCGACAGCGGCAGCGCGGGGATCGGCGTGAGCCTCGGCCGCCCCAGCTCCTCGGCCCGCCGCGCCTGCTCGAGGCCCCACCAGGCGGTGGCGGCGAGGGCGAGCAGCAGGACGGCGGCGGCGGCGCGCAGGAAGGGGACGGAGGCCAGGGCGCCGCCGCCGAAGCGCGCGGCTTGGCGCCGGTGCTCGTGCTCCGCTGCGCGATCCGCGAGCGCGGCGTGCACGGCGGCCAGCTCCTCGTCGCGGTCGCGGTAGTCCGGGTCGTCGTCGGTCTCGCGCTCGAGCGGCGTCGGCGCCGCGGCTTCGCCGGCCTCCAGCGCCCGGCAGCGCGCCTCCGCGGCGGCGGCGACCGCCGCCCCCAGGCGGCCGGTGCGCCACTCGGCGGGCAGGTCGCGGCCGTCCCACCACAGCCGGTGGCGGCAGCGCAGGACCAGGGGCGCCGCCGGCTCCTCCGCCGGCACCTCGAGGTCGGCGCTGCCCACCCAGGGCGCCGTGTCGGCCGCCACCAGGCGCACGCGGCCGGGCTGCCGCGGGTGGGGCGCGGTGAGCAGCCACTCGACGCCGTCGTCGCCGCCGTCGTCGAGGACGTAGAGGTCGCCGGGCCGGGGCGGGCCGGTAGCCTGGCCGCGGGCGTGCCGCGCCGCCGCGGCAGCGCGGCGCGTGGCGTCCAGCAGCCGCCGCCGATCCGGCGCCGGGCGCCGGTCGTCTGCGTTCACGATCCCTCCCTTCCTCCCGATGCCCCCGAACGGCCGCCGCCGCGCTGCACCTCCCGCTCCTCGCGACAACGCTCCAGGGCGTCGACCAGGACGGCGTGCAGGCCTGGCAGGCGGTCGCGGGGAATGTCCAGGAATCGCGACAGCTTGCGCCGTGACGGTACAGGTTCTGAAGCCATGACGCAAGTGCGGATGAATTGCCATAACCGGTCGAGATGGCGGTGGGTGCGGCGATCGGCCGCGTGCTCCTCGACGCGTCGTGAAACACAGTCCGTGAGGCTGCGGAAGGCCTGCCGCTCGGCCTCCTCGAGCTCCGGCTGCGGCGGCGGCCGGAAGAGGCCGAGGACGCGCACGAAGCCGGTGTCGGGCCCGTCGTCGCCGCCCGCGCCCACCTGCTCGACCGCCCCGCGGGGCGCCGTCTCGGTGCCGCGCGACTGCCACAGCAGCGCCGCCCACCGCTGCCGCAGGTCGCGGCGCAGGTGGGCGAGGAGCTCGCGAAAGCGGAACGCGGCGACGCCCTCGGCGGCGAGCTCCGGCAGGCGTCGGCCGAGCTCCTCGGCCAGCGCCTCGCGCTGCCGGCCGCGGGCGAGGATGAGGTCGGGGAGCAGCTCGGCGTTCCACTGCGCGGTGAGCTCCGCCATCACCCTACGGCGGCGCTCCCGCTCCTCGGTGTCGGGCTCGGCGGCGGCCCCTTCGGTGAAGGCGCACAGGCTGTCGCCGCCCACCTTGCCGTCGCCCTCGATGCGCAGCCGCCCCGCCGCGGCCGCCGACTCCACCGCCGCGCGCAGCACCTCGTAGGCCCGGAAGCCCACCGGGTCGTTCTCCTTCTGCAGGTCGTGCAGGAAGTTGCGGACGTTGCGGAAGACCAGCCCGTCGATGTTGTCGCGCACGAGGAGCTGCGCCTGCAGGGCGCGCAGCCGCTCGACGAAGACGTAGCCGTAGCAGACGGTGGTGAGGTCGTCCAGGGCGCCGGGCTCCCGCCAGCCGGGCCAGCCGACGACGCCGACGTAGCTCGGCGGCGCGGTCATCAGGCTGCGGCGGCTCATCTCCTTGCGCAGCACGCCCCGCAGCGTCCGCAGCACGCGGTCGAGCTGCTCGGCATCCGGTTCGGCGCCGGCCCCGAGCGAGCGGACGAAGTCGGTGAACAACCGCTCCGGCCCGTCGCCGCCGGCGCCTTCCGGTCCCGCGGGCGGGGCCGCAGCGGAGGCGTTCAAGGCCCCTCCATTCCATCACATCCGGCCACTTCCGAAAACGCGCCGTTACAGCCCTGGCGAAGGCGAGGACGGGCCGCCCGAAGGTGCCGCGGCAACAGCCCGTCGGCCGCCGCAGACGTCCTGCGGCGGTCCGGGGATCCCCTGAGCTCCTTTCACCCCTTTTCGCACGGAGGAAAACCATGCTCAGGAAGCACCTGTACACGCTCGTCGCCATCGCCATCGTCGTGCTGACGGCCGCCGCACCGGCGTCGGCCCAACCGCTCAATTGGCCCCTCGACGTCGGGGATCGCGAGGAGGTGGAGACCAGCGAGAGCTCGTCGACGTGGGACGAGGAGATCATCAACATCACCGTCGCCAGCCCCGGCGTGCTGGCGCTCGACGCCGAGGGTCTCTACGCCGTCCTCGTCTCCGGCGAGGAGGGCCTCTGCGGCGGCGGCGACCGGGAGATCGAGTCGTCGGCGATCACCGAGGGCCGCACGGCGTTGGCGCTGCGTGCCGGCGACTACGAGCTCAAGCTCGTCCCCCACGGCACGTCGTGGTACGACTACCGCCTGCGGGTGGACCTGGCCGATGTCTGCGCCGGCGAGTCCGGCGACGACCACGGCGACACCGCGCTGTGCAGCACCGAGCTGTGCCTGTCGACCAGCACAAACGGCTCGATCGGCAGCTACACCGACCCGGACTACGACGTCTTCTCCTTCGTCGTCACCTCGCAGGCGTCGCGCACCATCGAGAGCTCCGGCTCGACCGACGTGCGCGCCGAGCTGTTCGACGAGAGCGGCAAGCGTCTGGCGGAGGACGACGACTCGGGCACCGGCGTCAACTTCCAGATCGTCCACCCAACGCTGCCGGCCGGCCGCTACTTCGTCCGCGTCGAGGGCGAGAACAGCGCCACCGGCGCGTACTCGCTGAGCGTGCAGTAGCCGCGGGGGGCGATCGCGACCCTCGGTCGTCCATCTCGCCCCGGCGGCGCACCGTCGCGCCGCCGGGGCCTCTTCACGCTGCCCGACCCTCCCGCTGGAGCGCGTTTTGCGTTAGCCTACGTAGGCGTGCGGGGCGTCCGTCCCGCACCGGCGTGGACGACCGCGACCCGCACCAGGAACGACCTCCGAGAGACTCGTCCCTCCCTTCCCCGAAGCACCCGACTCCCCATCCCGGCCCGCGTGCCGGCCGGCGAGCGCCCCCGGCACCCGACGAGCCCAAGGACCAGGTGGCATGCCATGACGACGACACGGGCCGAGACCGAGGCCGAGCTCGAGAAGAGCGCCAAGATCGACCAGGTGGTGCGGGCGGTGCGCGAAGCGCTGCCCGCCGACCAGGCGGAGGGGGCGCAGCGCCTGGTGCGCCGCCTGTTCTCCACCGTCACCCTCGACGACGTGCTGTCGACCGCCGAGGAGGACCTGGCGGGGGCGGCGCTGTCGCTGTGGCGCTTCGCCGAGCGGCGCGAACCGGGGGAGGCCAAGGTGCGGGTGTTCAACCCGAGCTCCGCCGACGAGGGGTGGGCCGCCAGGCACACGGTGGTCGAGATCGTCAACGACGACATGCCCTTCCTGGTCTCCTCGATCAGCGCCGAGATCCACCGCCGCGGCCTCGACCTGCACCTGGTGCTGCACCCGGTGGTCGGCGTGCGCCGCGACGCCGGCGGCCGCCGCCTGGAGGTCACCGGCCCGGACGAGCCCGAGACGCTGCGCGAGTCGCTGATGCACGTCGAGATCGACCAGGAGACCGCCGAGGAGCGCCTCGAGGAGCTCGCCGACGCGCTGCGGGAGGTGCTCGACGACGTGCGCCGGGTGGTCGACGACTGGGCGCCGATGCGCCAGCACGTCCTCGACGTCCTCGCCGAGATCGAGTCCGATCCGCCGCCGCTGCCGCCCGACGAGCTGGCCGAGGGGCGCGCCTTCCTCGAGTGGCTGGTCTCCGACCACTTCACCTTCCTCGGCTACCGCGAGTACGCGTTGGCCGACGACGCCGGCGGCACCTTCCTGCGCCTCGAGCCCGGCTCCGGCCTCGGCCTGCTGCGCCGCGTGCGCGCCGACTCCGAGGCGCGCAGCGCGACGCCGCTCGCCGCGCACATCGCCGACTTCCTGCGCCGCCGCGAGCTGCTGATCGTCAGCAAGACGCACGCGCGCTCGCCGGTGCACCGGCCGGTGGCCATGGACTACATCGCCGTGCGCCGCTTCGACGCCGGCGGCCGGGTGGTGGGGGAGCGCCGCTTCCTCGGTCTCTTCTCCTCCGCGGCGTACCACAAGAGCGTGCTGTCGATCCCGCTGCTGCGCGAGAAGGTCGGCCGCATCGTCACGCGCGTCGGCTTCCATCCGCGCAGCCACGACTCGCGCACCCTGCGCCACCTGCTGGAGACCTTCCCGCGCGACGAGCTGTTCCAGATCTCCGATGACGACCTCTACGAGGTCAGCCTCGGCATCCTGCGCCTGCAGGAGCGCCAGCGGGTGACCCTGTTCGTGCGCCGCGACCCGTTCGAGCGCTTCGTCTCGGTGCTCGTTTACGTGCCGCGCGACCGCCACAACACCGAGCTGCGGCTGAAGATGGAGGAGATCCTCGCCGGCGCCTTCGGCGGCACCACCACCGCGTTTTCGACCCAGCTCGGCGACCAGCCGCTGGCGCGCGCCCACTTCATCTTCCAGACCGAGCCCGGCAAGATCCCCGCCTACGACGTGCGCGAGCTCGAGGAGCGCATCGCCCACGAGACGCGCACCTGGGCCGACCGCCTGCGCCGCACCCTGGTCGAGGCGCACGGCGAGGAGAAGGGCCTGGCGGTGCTGCGCCGCTACGAGGACGCTTTCCCCGGCGGCTACCGCGAGGCGCTCGAGGCCGAGGACGCGCTGCTCGACGTCGAGTGCATCGAGGCGGTGCTCGAGCGCGGCGAGCTGACCACCCGCCTCGACCGCTCGCGACAGACGGCCGGCGACCAGGTGCGCTTCCGCGTCTTCCATCCCGAGCCGGTGCGGCCGCTGTCGGACCTCTTGCCGATGCTCGAGGACATGGGGCTCAAGGTGGTGTGGGAGGTGCCCTACGAGGTGCGCCCGCGCGGCGCCGGCGGCAGCGTCTGGATCCGCGACTTCCTGCTCGCCGCCGACGACGCCACCGAGATCGACCTCGCCGGCTCCGAGAGCCAGTTCCGCCAGGCCTTCGCGCGGGTGTGGAGCGGCGAGCTCGAGTCCGACGGCTTCAACCGGCTGGTGGTCACCGCCGGCCTCGACTGGCGCGAGGTCACCGTGCTGCGCGCCTACGGCCGCTACCTGCGCCAGGTCGGCATCGCCTTCTCGCAGGAGTACATGGCGGCGACGCTCGACCGCAGCCCGCTGACGGCGAAGCTCCTGATCGAGCTCTTCCGGCTGCGCTTCGACCCCGCGAACGTCGGCCGCGAGACCGACGTCGAGAACCTCCAGGCGCGGGTCAAGGCGTCGCTCGCTTCGGTGACCAACCTCGACGAGGACCGCATCCTGCGCCGCTTCTTCAACCTGGTGCGGGCGACGGTGCGCACCAACTTCTTCCAGCACGGCGCCGACGGCGAGCCGAAGCCGTACCTGTCGTTCAAGCTCGACGGCCGCAAGGTGCGCCAGCTCCCAGCGCCGAAGCCGCGCTTCGAGATCTGGGTCTACTCGCCGCGCGTCGAGGCGGTGCACCTGCGCGGCGGCCGCGTGGCACGCGGCGGCATCCGCTGGTCGGACCGCCGGCAAGACTTCCGCACCGAGATCCTCGGCCTGATGAAGGCGCAGATGGTGAAGAACGCGGTGATCGTGCCGGTGGGCGCCAAGGGCGGCTTCATCGTCAAGCGGCCGCCGCGCGGGCTGTCGCGCGAGGAGTGGCTGGCCGAGGGCGTCGAGTGCTACCGCACGATGATCCGCGGCATGCTCGACCTCACCGACAACCTGGCCGGCGGCGAGCTGGTGCCGCCGCCCGACGTGGTGCGCCACGACCGCCAGGCCGACCCCTACCTGGTGGTCGCCGCCGACAAGGGCACCGCCACCTTCTCCGACGTCGCCAACGCGCTCTCCGCCGAGTACGGCTTCTGGCTCGCCGACGCCTTCGCCTCCGGCGGCTCGGCCGGCTACGACCACAAGGCGATGGGGATCACCGCGCGCGGCGCCTGGGAGTCGGTCAAGCGCCACTTCCGCGAGCTCGGCACCGACGTGCAGGGCGAGGACTTCACCGTCGTCGGCGTCGGCGACATGGCCGGCGACGTCTTCGGCAACGGCATGCTGCTCTCCGCGCACATCCGCCTGGTCGGCGCCTTCAACCACCTGCACGTCTTCGTCGACCCGGACCCCGACCCGGTGCACTCCTTCGCCGAGCGGCGGCGCCTGTTCGACACCCCGCGCTCGACCTGGGCCGACTACGACGCCGCCCGGCTCTCCACCGGCGGCGCCGTCTACGAGCGCACCGCCAAGTCGGTCACCGTCAGCCCCGAGGCGCAGGAGCGCTTCGGCCTCGCCAAGGCCAACGTCACCCCCGACGAGCTGATCCAGGCGATGCTGCGGGCGCCGGTCGACCTGCTGTGGTTCGGCGGCATCGGCACCTTCGTCAAGGCCAGCAGCGAGAGCCACGGCGACGTCGGCGACCGCGTCAACGACGACGTGCGCGTCGACGCCGCCCAGGTGCGGGCGCGCGTCGTCGGCGAGGGGGCGAACCTCGGGCTGACGCAGCGGGCGCGGGTCGAGCTCGCGCAGCAGGGCGGCAAGATCAACACCGACGCCATCGACAACTCGGCCGGCGTCGACACCTCCGACCACGAGGTCAACATCAAGATCCTGTTCGGCGAGGTGATGGCGCGCGACGCCATGACGCTGGCCGAGCGCGACGCCCTGCTGGCGGCGATGACCGACGAGGTGGCCGAGCTGGTGCTGCGCGACAACTACCTGCAGACGCAGGCGATCAGCCTCGCCGACGCGCAGGGCGTGGCGCTGCTCGACCAGCAGGCGCGCCTGATGCGCAACCTCGAGCGCGCCGGCCGCCTGCAGCGCGCCCTCGAGTACCTGCCCGACGACGAGGAGGTGGCCGCGCGGCAGGCGGCGGGGCGCGGCCTGACGCGGCCGGAGATCGCGGTGCTCCTCGCCTACGCCAAGATCGCCCTCTACCAGGAGATCCTGCGCTCCGACCTGCCGGACGACCCGGAGCTCGAGAACGACCTGCTGCTCTACTTCCCGGCGCCGCTGCGCGAGCGCTTCGGCGAGGCCATCGCCGGCCACCGGCTGCGCCGCGAGATCATCGCCACCCACGTCACCAACTCGACGGTCAACCGCGTCGGCGCCACCTTCGTCACCCGCCTGGAGGAGGAGACCGGCGCCCGCGCCACCGAGGTTGCCCGCGCCTACACCATCGTGCGCGACGCCTTCGAGCTGCGCCGCGTGTGGAGCGAGATCGAGGCGCTCGACACCCGGGTGCCGGCCGAGCTGCAGATCGACATGACCGGCGAGGTCGGCCGCCTGGTCGACCGCTCCACCCTGTGGCTGCTGCGCCACGCCCGCGGCCGCCTCGACGTCTCGCAGCGGGTGGCGGAGTTCGGCCACGGCGCCTCCGAGGTGCTGGCGGCGCTCGAGGAGATCCTGTCGCCGGCCGAGCGCGGCGTCCTCGACGGGCGCATCGCGGCGTACGAGGAGCGCGGCGTGCCGGGCGCCCTGGCCCGCTTTGTCGCCAGCGTCGACGTCCTCGGCGCGGTGCTCGACATCGTCACCCTGTCGGAGGGGCGCCGCTTCGGGATACCGGAGGTGGCGCGCGTCTACTTCCGCCTCGGTTCGCGCTTCCGCCTCGACTGGCTGCGCGCCGCGGCGGCCGAGGTGGCGGACCAGGACCCGTGGCACAAGGCCGCCGCCGAGGCGCTGGCCGCCGACCTCCGGGCGCACCAGGGCGAGATCGCCCGCAACGTCCTCGCCTGCGCCGCCGAGGGCCAGTCGCCCGACGACGCCACCCAGGCCTGGATCGGCGAGCGCCAGGCCCTGGTCGAGCCGATCGACCGCCTGCTCGCAGAGCTCGCCGCCGCCGCCGCCGTCGACCTGGCGATGCTCACCGTCGCCAACCACCACCTGCGGCTGCTCGCCGAGGAGGGGTGAGCACCACTTCCGCGATCTC
>CAZLBJ010000524.1:0-3071 GCA_964557755.1 uncultured Thermoanaerobaculia bacterium | reverse complement strand
TGCAGCGCATCGAGGAGCGGGTCAACCGCCAGGTGCTGGCTGCGGTACCGACCGAGGTCGAGGAGCGCGGCTACAGCGAGGCGCTGGCCGCCGGCGCCATGGCGCTGTTCGGCGAGAAGTACGGCGAGCGGGTGCGCACCGTCGCCGTGCCCGGCGTCTCGCTCGAGCTGTGCGGCGGCTGCCACGTCGCCAACACCGGCGAAATCGGCCTCTTCCTGGTCACTTCCGAGCGCGGCGTCGCCTCCGGCGTGCGCCGCGTCGAGGCGGTGACCGGCGAGGAGGCCTACCGCCGCGTGCGCCGCGAGCGCGAGCTGCTCGAGCGGGTGGCGGCGGAGGCCGGCGTGCCGGCGGAGCGCGCCGCCGGCGAGGTGGCGGCGCTGCGCGGCCAGCTCAAGGAAGCGGAGCGGGAGCTGTCGCGGCTGCGCGTCCAGGTGGTCTCCGGCGCCGTCGCCGTCGGCGCCGCGGACGACGGGGCGGTGGACGTCGACGGCGTCAAGGTGCTCACCCGCGAGGTCCCCGCCGCCCCCAACTCCGAGCTGCGCAACATGGCCGACGTGCTGCGCTCCAAGCTCGGCTCCGGCGTGGTGGTGATCGGCACCCGCGACGAGGCGGAGGGCAAGGTGACCCTGCTGGCGGCGGTGAGCGACGACCTGGTGGGGCGGGTGAAGGCCGGCGCCCTGGTCAAGGAGCTGGCGCCGCTGGTCGGCGGCGGCGGCGGCGGCCGTCCCGACTTCGCGCAGGCCGGCGGCCGCGAGCCCGGCAAGCTGCCGGCCGCCCTCGCCGCCGTCCCCGACGCCGTGCGCGCCCAGCTCGCCGGCTGACCCCGGGAAGGGCGCCGCCCCGGAATGCGTTACACTCTGCGCGCACTTCTGGACGCATGGCGATGAGACGATCCGTCGAGCATCCCGCGGCACCGCCGCGCCCGTACCGCTCCGCCGCCGCCCTGGCGGCGCTGCTGCCGCTGCTGCTGCTGGCGCCGGCCGCCGCCGCCGAGGTGGAGATCGTGGTGCGGCCGGACGGCACCCGCGTGGTGCGCAACGTCGGCGGCCCGTCGTCCGCCGCCGCCCCGGCCCAGCGCTCACCGGTCCGGCGCGCCGCGCCGCGGCCGGAGCTGCGCGCCGTCGTCGCCGAGCACGCCGCCGCCCACGACCTCGACCCGCGGCTGGTCGAGGCGGTGATCCAGGCGGAGTCGGCGTGGAACCGCCGCGCCGTGTCGCGCGCCGGCGCCATGGGGCTGATGCAGCTCATGCCGGAGACCGCCGTCGTGCTCGCCGTCGACGACCCCTGGGACGAGCGGCAGAACGTGCGCGGCGGCACCGCCTACCTGGCCCGGATGCTCGCCCGCTTCGGCAGCGAGGAGCTGGCGCTGGCGGCCTACAACGCCGGCCCGGCGGCGGTCGAGCGCTACGGCGGCATCCCGCCCTACGCCGAGACCCGCGAGTACGTGCGCCGTGTCCTCTCCCTCTACCACGGCCGCCACGTCGGCGCCGAGGAGCTGGTGCCGTTCCACGGCCGCGGCGCGGCGCGGGCGGCGGCGCCGGCGCGGCGCGGCGCGGTGCCCACCTACGTGCGCGGGAGCGACGGGCGGCTGGTGCTGACCAACACCCCTTCGCCGCGGCCCGCCGCGACCGCTCCGCCCGCGGTGCGGACGGCCGCCGTCCGGACCGCGGCCCTGGCCTCCGCCGGGCAGCCCTGAACGGCCCGGCGGCGGCGCCCTCCGGGCCCGGCGCCGCCGGGACGATCGCATACAATGCTGCCTTCCGACGTACGCCGTCCCGCCGGTTCCCGAGCACGAGCCCCGATGTTCAATCTGCCCAACGCCCTCACCGTGCTGCGCATCGTCCTGGTGCCGGTGTTGGTGGTGGTGCTGCTCACCGAGTTCGAGGACAAGGAGTGGTACGGCCTCGGCCTTTTCCTGCTCGCCGCGGCGACCGACTTCCTCGACGGCTTCATCGCCCGGCGCTGGCAGAAGGTCACCCGCCTCGGCAAGCTCCTCGACCCGGCGGCGGACAAGATCCTCACCGCCGCCGCCTTCATCTCGCTGGTCGAGCTGGGCGTGGCGCCGTCGTGGATGGTCACCGTCATCATCGCCCGCGAGCTCGCCATCAGCGGCCTGCGCAGCTTCGCCGCCGCCGAGCAGGTGGTGATCCCCGCCGGCTGGTCGGGCAAGGTCAAGACGGTGGTGCAGGTCGTCGCCATCTCGCTGCTCATCATCTACAACCAGCTCGGCGAGCTCAACCACCTGGCGCCGATCTCCCTGTGGGCGGCGCTGGCGGTCAGCGTCTACTCCGGCATCGAGTACTTCGTGCGCTTCGGCCGCCTGATCGTCTCGGGCGAGGTCCCGCCGCTGGCCTGAGAGCTTGTGAAGAAATCCCCGCCCTGCTGCGCGCGCCCCCGCATCACCCCTCGCGGCGTTGCGGCTCCTCGACAGAGCTGGCTATGCCGGCGTCGCCGCGCCTTGGGAGGGGCGCGCGGATGACGCGCTCGCGACGGCCGGTGATTCCTTCGCAAGCTCTGAGCCGATGAGCCGACCCATCCTGCGCCGCATCGCGCTCTTCGCGCGCCGGCGATACCGCTGGATCTTCGCCGGCTTCGGGTTGCTGCTGGCGATGTCGCTGGTGCTGGTGTCGCGCCTGTCGCTGGACACCGACCTGCTCAACCTCCTGCCGCGCGGCGACGAGACGGTCGAGACCTTCCGCGACACGATGGAGGCGTTCGGCACCATCGACTACCTGTTGGTGGTGGTGCGGGTGCCCGAGGACGCCGTGCTGGCGCCCTACGAGACCTTCGCCGACCGGCTGGCGGCGCGCCTCGAGGCGCTGCCGCACGTCGAGGAGGTCGAGCACCGGCTGGGGGAGACCGAGGACCTGCTCGACGAGCTCTTCCCCAAGGCGGCGCTGTTCCTCGACGAGGACGGGCGCCGCCGCGTGGAGGAGCGGCTGCGCGACGAGGCCATCCGCACCCGCGTGGCCGAGATGCGGCGCCTGGTGTCGACGCCGCAGGGCGGCTTCGCCAAGCGCCTGCTGACCCTCGACCCGCTGGGGCTGGCGGACGTCTTCCTCGGCCGCCTG
>CAZLBJ010000523.1:0-15371 GCA_964557755.1 uncultured Thermoanaerobaculia bacterium | reverse complement strand
CGGTTCTTATCGTCTTCTTCGACGCCAGCGCCGTGGTCAAGTGGTTCGTCGAGGAGGAGCGGTCGGCCGAGGTGGAGCGTTTCCGCCGCGACGCCACCGCAGCCGTCAGCCAGCTGACGCAGCTGGTCTCGGCCCTGGCGCGCCGACATCGCGAGGGCGCCATCGCCGCGGAGGCTCTGAAGGACCTCGTGACGACGAGCACCGAGGCGCTCGACAGCGTGCTGGTCGTCGGATTGAGCGAGGCGGTGTCGAATCGCGCGCGGGATCTCCTGCTGCGTCAACCCCTGCGAGCGGCCGACGCCATCCAGCTCGCCTCCTGTCTCGACCTGCAAGAGCAGCTGCAGCAAACGGTGCGGTTCCTCGCCTTCGACCAGCCTGCTCGCCTGGCTCGATTGCCACAACGGGGCCTACCGGCGGCTGGCGGGCGTGGCGGCGGTCAACCGCGTCGACAACGTCAAGACGGCGGTGGTGCGCGGTGCCGGAGCGTGGGGTGAGATCCACCCGGCCTATCGAGCCTACGCCCAGGCCGTCGGCTTCCACGTCGAGGCCTGCGAGCCGGGCGACGGGCGCGCCAAGGGCAAGGTCGAACCGGGCCCCTGGGTGGGCTCACCGACAACCGGCGGGTGCGTAAAAGTATGCGTCCCCTAACTGCGTAGGAATTGGCGTCCATTGACAAGGGGGTCCGCAGCGGCAGCAGGCAGGCGGCGACGCTGACCAGCAAGACCGCGAGGCTCACCGCGAGGTACGTCGGTAGGTGGTGGGCCGAGAGCTCGTACAAGACGCTCGACACCAGGCGCGCCGAGGCCGCGGCGGCGGCGAGCCCTACGGCGACCACGAACGTGCCGACACTGCGGCTAGCTACGACTCAAAGCCCGCCTGGATATTCGGCTGCGACGTATCTATTTGAAAGGTTGTGAAGCACTGAGTTCTTCTTGATGAGGAATTGACGTCTTTTCCATGAACGCTCATTGACGTAGTGATGTTCATCGACGTGCTCTGCGTCTTTCCCCTTGCTGACCACTAAGCCAACGAGTTCCTTCGTTAGTTCCTGCCGGGCACGGTCTAGGTAAAGACAAACAAAATCGTGGTCCTTCTCCACCCGCTCTGCAATGGACTCTCGGATCTGTGCGTGAATCGTGGCAAGAGACTCTAGGTAGCGTCGAAGTATGAGAGTTATAGAGAAGTGGGGCTGATCCAATGCTTGCAGTTCTTTGAGGACGGCGGGCTTAAAGCCGCCTTCTGCTTCGAGTTCGACCATCGAAATACTCGGAATCAAGCCAAACCGAAGGCGAGGCCTCTCGGACTTCATTTCTTCCCAACTCGATGGCCAGCTCATTCGATGAACGGGCAACGCTCGATGCTGTGAGTAGTTTCTGAGGCTATCTGCGATCCGATACTCTAAATGGCTATCGTATTCAGAGGCAAGAAGCGCTTTGAGATCGAAGTCCGTCTCGGGCGGCAGGATTTGCGGCGCCGAATGAGAAACCTGGTCTATATACATCCGTGCCGTCGAGAGTACGTTGATTACGCGACGGTTGATCAGCTGCGTCTCAAGGTCAACCCTTTGATCGTCGAGCGTCGGGATCAGGCTGCTACGTAGGCTCAGCGATAAGAGATCATTCTCATACTCGAGAAAATTTTCCAGAAGAATATCCAGTTTTTCTTCGATGTCTCGCGCGAGGTAGATCCGGTGCATTGCGCCAACGATGCCAGAGTACTCCTCCGCCTTGAGCTCTAGTCCTGGACCATGACCCAAAGCCCAGATTCGAAGGGCATACATCATTAGTCACTCCAGTTCTTGTAACCGGTTGAGGAGGCTTCGCGGAAAGCGACGACCGTGAGCCGAGCTAAGGGCGGACGCTTCGACCACCTCGGCAAGAGCCTGCTCATGCTGCGCGTGATGCAAGGGTTGTCGCAGGCCGAGGTGGCGGCGCGGGCCGGCATCCGCCCGAACCAGGTCTCCCATTTCGAAACCGGCCAGGTGCTGCCGCAGCTCGACCAGCGCCGGCCTGTTCGACGCCCTGGGCCGACTTCGTGCTCTTCCATGGCCGAGTGTGGGACCTGATCGCCTGCACGGATCTCGTGCAGCAGGCCGGGCGCCGGGCGCGCCGAGGTGGAGGACGTCCTGCGCGAGTTGGCGGCGCGAGAGGTGCAGTCCGCAGGGCGGATGCGGGAGGTGCTGGAGGCGCTGATCCAAGGTTGGTCTCCACCGCTGGGTGCTAGGTTCGGCAACACTCTGCCGAGAGTCAACTTTAGTCGAGAGAGGACGGTTTGGGCCACTGAAGTCGCAATGTCTCCTTCGAAAGTCGCCAGACACCGCCTTTTCTATCTGGCTCGTGCTGTGCGAGCTTAACAGCGATCGAATCGTTGTCATTGTTCATAAAATCCAGCCATGTCGTAATCTGTTTCACGTGATCGCCCGCGGGAAGCATGACGCCATGCAAGGCATCTCCTGTAGGGATGATGATGATCGTTGCCCAAGGAAATCCAGATGCTGCCCAAGTTACCAAGACCTGTCGATCCAGCATGGTGCCGCGAAGTTCCAGGTCAGTCCCAAGAATTGGGCGAACTGCATTCACGCAGTCCTCTAAGTCAACTCTTGCCGCCTCCTGGGTCTCAGAGCGCGACGCGTCCTTGTACTGTTTGAACAGCCGTCCCAGTATCTGATTGCCGATGAGGTGACCAGCCGGCGAAAAGACATACCTATAACCAAAAAGTAAGAACTGAGTGAGATAGGCAGCCTTCAATAGTGAGACCAGCGCGCCAATACGCAGGTCCAGATTGATCTCGATTCGCCAGTCGACGTCCACGACCTTCTCGAGCTCACTCGGATCCAGCTTTAATCCTACAAGAGAAGGAAGGCACGCCGACACTGCGTGCAGCGCGGTGAAGTGGGAAGGCACCTCGCCTTCAGGAATGAAGTACTCGATCATGTGGTCTCCGGCGAAGATGCGCGGCTGAAGTTGTTGTCGAAGTTTCCGATCGCCGAGCACGTCCTTTACGCCAAGGCTGTCTCGATACCTCATCCTTGTGAAGTCGGCTTCAAAATGAGAGCCGAAGAAACTGTCGACATCTCTACGCTGAACCGTCCAGATGTTCTTTGCAACTCCGAAAGCCTTGTTGACGACATGGCCTTGGCAGAGCGGGACATCTTCGTCCGTGAAGAGGAATGGGCAGAAGAAATGTTCAAATGGGACACCCTTGACGGAGGTGTAGTCTGCCTTCAGGTCTGCTAGCCGTGATGTGAGTAGCGTCGGCAAGGGACTCTTAGGGTTGCACGTCACTGCCACTTCTCCTGCGGGATGACCCAATGTGTATTCCAGCGGCAGCAGCTAGACGACGTCGGATGCGGTTTAATTCTCTAAGTCGAGCCCTTGGAGGGCCGTGATTCGGCTGTTCGCCAAGCGCGGTCGGCCGCCTCGGATCGAGGGATCGGCGACGACGTCCCGTGCGCGGGATGCTACCACCCTGGGGAGGCTCCCGACGGCCACCAGGACGTCGTCGCCATGGCCGTGCGGTTAGAATAGAAGCGTCATGCCGACCGCGACTGCCAAGGAGCAGATCCTAGACTTGGTCGAGAAGCAGCCCGACGACAGCTCCTACGACGAAATACTGCGCGAGCTCGCGCTGGCGCGCATGATCGACCGCGGGCTCGCCGACGTCGACGCCGAGCGAACCATCAGCCATGAGGAGATGGGCCAGAGGATCCGCTCGTGGACCGGCGAGTAAGGTGGACGGCCGAGGCGGAGCGCTGGCTCCGCGAGATCCACGACTACATCGCTCGGGACAGCCCTGCCGCCGCCACGCGCATCGTGCGCGGCATCTACGACCGGGCCGAGGCTCTCGCCAATTTCCCGGATCGAGGTTACCGGTATGAAGGGCGGCCGGACGACCCGGTGCGCCTCCTGCTCTACGGCCACTACCGCATCGCGTACCGGGTGACCGACGAGGCCGTCGACATCCTCGGTATCTTCCACGGCGCGTTGGACCTCGAGCGCCTTCTCTGATCGCCACGCTCGATCACCTCGCCCGGGGAGGTCAAAGGCGCGGTGTATACTAGAAAAGTAGGCTGCATTGCCGGGTCTTGCCGGCCGCCACCCTGCATCGAGACACGCATCTGGAAGAGGGGCCGTGAGCCCGCTCCACCACCCCCAGTCACCCGCACCCAGAGCCCCCATCCACCGCCTCTTCGGCCGCCCTCCGCCGGCCCTCGACAAGCCCCTCCGCGACGAGCTGCTGAGCATCGAGGTGCTCGAGGAGCGCGCCAAGGCGCTGGCGGCGCGCTTCACCGTCGATCCCGACCCCGGACGCTCGTCGCAACAGGGCTATCCGCGGCTCGACGAGAACGCGCGCTGCATCGAGGAGGCGTACCGTACGCTGGCCGGGGACGTCCATCGCGGCGAGTTCGTCACGCCGGCGACGGAGTGGATCCTCGACAACTACCACCTGGTCGCCGCCGAGATCCACGGCGTGCGGCAGAACCTGCCGCGCGGTTACTACCGCGAGCTGCCCAAGCTCGCCACCCGCGAGCTCGCCGGCTCGGCGCGCGTCTACGCGCTGGCGCTCGAGCTCATCCGCCACAGCGACAGCCGCCTGGACCGGCCGAAGCTGGTGCGCTTCATGACCAGCTTCCAGGCGGTCGCGCCGCTCACCATCGGCGAGCTGTGGGCGTGGCCGAGCATGCTGCGGGTGGCGCTGGTCGAGAACCTGCGCCGGCTCGCAGCCCTGACCCTCGAGTCCCGCCGCCAGCGGCTCGGCGCCGACGCCTACGTGGCGCGCATCGACGCCGCCGGCGAAGGCGCCTTGCCGCCGCTGCCCGGCCACCTGCACACCGCCTTCATCGTGCAGCTCCTGCAGCGCATCCGCGAGTATGGGCCGCGGCTGGCCGCGGTGCGCACCGCCGTCGACGAGCACCTCGCCGCCGAGCAGCGGAGCGCCGAGGACGCGATCCGGGCCGAGCACCAGGAGCAGGCGGCGGCACAGGTCTCGGTGGCCAACGTCATCACCAGCCTCCGGCTCTGCTCGACGCTCGAGTGGAGCGCCTACTTCGAGGCGGTGAGCCCCGTCGAGCGGGTGCTGCAGGAGGACCCCGCGGGCGTCTACCCGCGGATGGACTTCCTCAGCCGTGACCGCTATCGGCAGGCGGTGGAGGAGCTCGCCGACCCGGACGGCGAGGCGCAGCTCCGCGTCGCCCGGCGCGCCGTGGAAAGCGCTCGCCAGGCGGCCGAGGCGGGGACCAGCGCCGATCGCGCCGCCCACGTCGGCCACCACCTGATCGGGCGCGGCCGCAGCGACCTCGAGGTCGACATCGCCTTCCGGCCGCGCCTGCGCAAGCGGCTGCGACGGACGGTGTACCGGCACGCAGCCGCCGCCTATCTCGGCGGCATCGCCCTGGTGACCGCCGCGCTGGTCGGCCTCGGCGCCGCGTATGCGCTGGCGCGCGGGGCCTCGCCGCTGGGCGTCGTCGCCATCGCCCTGCTGCTGCTGCTGCCGGCGGCGGACCTCGCCATCTCGCTGGTGCAACGGCTGGTGGCGCGGCTCTCGCCGCCGCGCCGCCTGCCGCGGCTCGACCTGCTCCGCGGCGTGCCGGAGGAGCTGCGCACCCTCGTCGTGGTGCCGACGCTCCTCTCGTCGGTCGCCGGCGTGCGCGAGCTCGTCGAGCATCTCGAGGTGCTCGCGCTCGCCAACCTCGACGACCACGTCCATTTCGGCATCCTCGGCGACTTCACCGACGCGCCGGAGCCGCTGATGCCCGGCGACGACGAGGTCCTCGCCGCGGCACGCGAGGGCATCGAGGCGCTCAACGCGAAAGCCGCCGACGGCAGGGGCGATCGCTTCTTCCTCTTCCACCGCGTGCGCAAGTGGAACGAGGGCGAGGGCCTGTGGATGGGCTGGGAGCGCAAGCGCGGCAAGCTCGAGGAGCTCAACCGCCTGCTGCGCGGCGCCACCGACACCAGCATCGAGCTGCAGGTGGGGGCGCTCGAGCTTCTGCCGCGCATGCGCTACTGCATCACGCTCGACTCCGACACGCGGCTGCCGCGCGATGCCGCCAAGGCGCTGATCGGCGTCGCCGCCCACCCGCTCAACCGTCCCGCCCTCGACCCGGAGAGCGGGCTGGTCGTCGACGGCTACGGCATCCTGCAACCACGGGTGAGCGTCAACATGGCGAGCGCCGCGGGCTCGCTGTTCGCCCGCCTCTACTCCGGGCATACCGGCGTCGACCCGTACACGACGGCGGTGTCGGACACCTACCAGGACCTCTTCGGCGAGGGCATCTTCACCGGCAAGGGCCTCTACGACATCGACGCCTTCACGGCCGCGCTCGAGGACCGCGTGCCCGAGAACGCACTCCTCTCGCACGACCTCTTCGAAGGGATCTACGCCCGCACCGCGCTGGTCTCCGACGTCGAGCTGGTCGACGACTACCCGGCGAGCGTGCTCACCCACGCGCGGCGCCGGCACCGCTGGGTGCGCGGCGACTGGCAGATCCTGCTCTGGCTGTTCCCCTGGGTCCGCACCCGCGGCGGGCGCATGGAGCGCAACCGGCTGCCGCTCATCTCGCGGTGGAAGATCTTCGACAACCTGCGCCGGAGCCTGATGGCGCCGGCCACCGCCGCGCTCCTGCTGCTGGCGTGGACGGCGCTGCCGGGCAGCCCGGCGGTGTGGACCGCGGCCGTGGTGGCCGCCCTCGCCTTCCCGGCCCTGCCGCTGCTGCTGACGGCCCTCGCGGGCCCTCGGCAGCGGCAGACCTGGTCCGTGTTCCTGCGCGACGTCGGCGGCGAGCTGGAGACCGCCGTCGCGCGCACCATCCTGCAGCTCGCCTTCCTCGCCAGCGAGGCGGCGCAGATGGGGCACGCCATCGGCCTGACGCTGGTGCGGCTGCTGGTCACCCGGCGGCGCCTCCTCGAATGGGAGACGGCCGCGGCGAGCGCCGCGCGGGTGACCCGCCGCGGGCCGCGCGACTTCCTCCGCGCGATGATGGCGAGCCCGGCGGCAGCCCTCCTCGCCATCGCGCTGGTGGCGGCGGTGCGCCCCGTGGCGCTGCCGGTCGCGTTGCCGCTGCTGACCCTCTGGCTGGCGGCGCCGGTGATCGCCTGGCTGCTCAGCCGGCCCACGGCGCCGCGGCACGTCGAGCTCGGCGCCGAGGACCGCCGCTACCTCGAGCAGGTGGCGCGCCGGACCTGGGGGTACTTCGCCGAGCTCGCCGGCAGCGAGGACCATGGGCTGCCGCCCGACAACCTGCAGGAGGTGCCGGAGCCGCGCATCGCCCATCGCACCTCCCCGACGAACATCGGCTTGGGCTTGCTGGCGACGCTCGCCGCGCACGACCTCGGCTTGATCGAGACCGGCGAGCTGATCGCCCGCACGGAGGCGGCGCTCGCCACGATGGAGCAGCTCGAACGCCACGAGGGCCACCTGCTCAACTGGTACGACACGCGGACCCTCGCGCCGCTGCCGCCGCGCTACGTCTCGACGGTCGACAGCGGCAACCTCGCCGGCGCCCTGATGACGCTCGCCGCCGGCCTGCGCACGCTCGCGCGCACCGCCGCCGACACGGGAGCGGCGTCCGCGCCCGCGCTCGACGCCCTCGCCGGGCGCGCCGCCGCCTTCGCGGACGGCATGCGTTTCGGCTTCCTCTACGACGCGCAGCGCAAGCTCTTCGCCATCGGCTACCGCCTCGGCGACGCGGAGGGGCCCGGTCGCCTCGATGCCGCGTTCTACGACCTGCTCGCCTCCGAAGCGCGCCTGGCGAGCTTCATCGCCATCGCCAAGGGAGACGTGCCGCAGACGCACTGGTTCCACCTCGGGCGCCTGGTCACCAGCGTCGACGGCGCCCCCACCCTGCTGTCGTGGAGCGCCACCCTGTTCGAGTACCTGATGCCGCTGCTGGTGATGCGCGGCTACCCGGAGACGCTGCTCGACCAGAGCTGCCGCCTGGCGGTGCGCGCGCAGATCCGCTACGGCGCCGAGCAGCGCGTGCCCTGGGGGATCTCCGAGTCCGGCTTCAACGTCACCGACCGCCTGGGCACCTACCAGTACAAGGCGTTCGGCGTGCCCGGCCTCGGCCTCAAGCGCGGCCTCGGCGACGAGCTGGTGGTGGCGCCGTACGCCACCGCGCTCGCCGCCATGCTCGAGCCCACCGTAGCCGCCCGCAACCTGCGCCGCCTCGCCGCGCTCGGCCTCGACGGCCGCTACGGCTTCCACGAAGCGATCGACTTCACGCACGGCGAGCGCGAAGCCGGCGAGCCGCGGCGGCGCGCGCAGGGCGTCGTCGTACGCGCGTTCTTCGCCCACCACCAGGGAATGACGCTCGTCGCCCTGGCCAATGTGCTCCTCGACCAGCGCATGGTCGAGCGCTTCCACAGCGACCCGCGCGTGCGCGCCACCGAGCTGCTGCTGCAGGAGCGCGTGCCGCACGCGGCGCCGATTACCCGGCCTCGGCCGGTCGAAGAGAGCCGGCTGACGGCGCCGGCGCAGCCGGCAGGGGTGCGCCGGCTCCGCTCCCCGCACACGCTCCACCCGCACGCGCAGTTCCTCTCCAACGGCAACTACACGGCGGTGGTCACCAACGCCGGCGGCGGCGCCAGCTTCTGCCGCGGCCGCGCGGTGACCCGCCACCGCCGGGACGTCACCCGCGACCCCGGCGGCCAGTACCTCTACCTGCGCGACGTGCGCAGCGGCGCCGTGTGGAGCGCCACCCACCAGCCGGTGGGCCGGGAGGCGGAGGAGTACCTGGCGACCTTCCAGCCCGAGAAGGCGACCTTCCGCCGCCGCGACGACGGCGTCGTCACCCGCCTCGAGATCGCCGTCTCGCCCGAGGACGACCTCGAGGTGCGCCGGCTCCGGGTGACCAATCAGACCGACCGGCCGCGCGAGATCGAGGTGACGAGCTACGCCGAGATCGTGCTCGCGCCGCAGGCCGACGACCTCGCCCACCCGGCGTTCGGCAAGCTCTTCGTCGAGAGCGAGTACGTCCCCGACTGCGCGGCGCTGCTCTTCCGCCGGCGCCCGCGCGCGGCCGACGAGAGCGAGGTGTGGGCGGTCCACGTGCTGGCGCTCCAGGGGCGGCCGCAGGGGGCCGTCGAGTGGGAGAGCGACCGCGCGCGCTTCCTCGGCCGCGGCCGCGACGCGGCGCGGCCCCAGGCGCTCGAAGTCCCGCTCGGCGGCATCACCGGCGCCGTGCTCGACCCGATCGCCAGCCTGCGCCAGCGGTTGCGCCTGGCGCCCGGCGGCTCGGTGCGGCTGGCGTTCTCCACCGGCATGGCCGACAGCCGCGACGCCGCGCTGGCCCTGGCGCACAAGTACCACGACCCGGGTGCCGTCGCGCGCACCTTCGCGCTCGCGTTCGTCAACGCGCTGAGCGACCGCCGTCACCTCGGCATCACCGGCGACGAGGCGCTGCTCTTCGAGCGGCTCGCCTCTCGGGTGCTCTACGCCGACGCTTCGCTGCGCGCGCCGGCGGCGGTGCGGGAGCGCAACGAGCTGGGCCAGGAGGGCCTCTGGCCGCAGTCGATCTCCGGCGATCTGCCGATCCTGCTCGTCCACGTGCTGGAGAGCGACGACCTGCCGCTCGTCCGCCAGCTCCTGCAGGCGCAGGAGTATTGGCGGCTCAAGGGGCTCGCCGCCGACCTCGTGATCCTCAACGAGCACCCCCACGGCTACCTCGACGAGATGCACGCGGCGCTCGAAACGGTGCTCGACGACGGCCCCTGGCGTTCGTGGAAGCACCGCCCCGGCGGCGCCTACCTGCTGCGCGGCGAGCGTCTCTCCGCGGCGGAGCGGACCCTGCTGGTGAGCGTCGCCCGCGCCGTCCTGAGCGGCGACCGGGGCGACCTCGCCCACCAGCTGGCGCGCCCGGACGCGACGCCGCCCACCGCCGAGCCGCCGGCGTTCGTCGCCCTGCGGCCGCCCGCGGACGACGAGGCGCCGGCGGCCGCCGGCGAGGCCGAGGTGCCGCCGCTGCTGCTCGACAACGGCCTGGGCGGCTTCAGCGCCGACGGCCGCGAGTACGTCATCCGCCTCGACGGCGATCGCGAGACGCCGCTGCCGTGGGTCAACGTCATCGCCAACCCGGGCTTCGGCACGATCGTCACCGCCGCCGGCGCGGCGCATACCTGGTGCGTGAACAGCCGCGAGAACCGGCTGACCCCGCACGCCGGCGACCCGGTCACCGACCCCACCTCCGAGGCGCTGCTGCTGCGCGACGAGGAGACCGGAGCCGTCTGGTCACCGACCCCCGGCCCGCTGCCCCGGGCGCCGGGCGGCGCCGGGTGCGTCGTCCGCCACGGTGCAGGCGTCACCATCTTCGAGCGCCTCGCCCGCGGCATCCGGCACCGCCTGGAGGTCTTCGTCGACGTCACCGACCCGGTGAAGACGTCGTTGCTCGCGCTCACCAACGACAGCGGCCGCGAGCGCACGCTCACCGTCTACGCGTACAACGAATGGGTGCTCGGACCGCCGCGCACGGGGCAGCAGGACCACGTCGTCACCGAGCACGACGCCGCCACCGGCGCGGTGCTCGCCCGCAATCCCTTCAGCGGCGTCCATGCGCCGCGCATCGCCTTCGTGCACAGCAGCGAGCCGCCGGCCTCCGCCACCGGCGACCGCACCCTGTTCCTGGGCCGCAACGGCACGCTCGGCGCACCCGCCGCGCTGGCACGCCGGCATCTCTCGGCGCACTTCGGCGCCGGCCTCGATCCCTGCGCCGCGCTGCAGGTCGTGGTGACGCTGGCGCCGGGGGAGACCCGCCGGCTCGTCTTCCTCCTCGGCCAGGGCGCGGACCGCGACGAGGCGCGCGCGCTGTGCACGCGCCACGGCAGCGTCGCGGCCGCCACGGCGGCACTCGCCGCCGTGCGCAGCCACTGGGACGAGACCCTCGGCGCGCTGCGCGTGCAGACCCCCGACGACTCCTTCGACGTGCTGATGAACGGCTGGCTGCTCTACCAGGCCCTCTCCTGCCGCCTGTGGGCGCGCTCGGGCTACTCCCAGCCGGGGGGCGCGTTCGGCTTCCGCGACCAGCTCCAGGACGTGATGGCCCTCGTCCACACGCGCCCCGAGGTCGCCCGCCAGCACCTCCTGCGCGCCGCCGGGCGGCAGTTCCTGGAGGGGGACGTGCAGCACTGGTGGCACGAGCCCGCCGGCCAGGGCACGCGGACGCGCTGTTCCGACGACCTGCTCTGGCTCCCCTTCGTCGTCGCCCACTACGTGAGCGCCACCGGCGACGCCGAGGTGCTCGACGAGCGCGTGCCCTTCCTCGAGGGGCCGGCGCTCGCCCCCGGCATCGACGAGGCCTACCTCCAGCCGGGCACCTCCGCCGTCCAGGCGACGCTCTTCGAGCACTGCCTCGCCGCCATCGACCGCGGCGCCACCGCCGGCGCGCACGGGCTGCCGCTGATCGGCAGCGGCGACTGGAACGACGGCATGAACCGCGTCGGCCGCGAGGGGCGCGGCGAGAGCGTCTGGCTCGGCTTGTTCCTGCACGGCATCCTCGGCAGCTTCGCCGCCCTCTGCACCCGGCGCGGCGACGCACCGCGGGCGAAGCGCTATCGCGCCCATGCGAGCCGCCTCGCCACCGCCATCGAGCGAAGCTGGGACGGCGAGTGGTACCGCCGCGGCTACTACGACGACGGCACCCCCCTCGGCTCCGCCGACAGCGACGAATGCAAGATCGACTCGATCGCCCAGAGCTGGGCCGTGCTGGCGGGCGCGGCGCCTTCCCACTTCGCCGATCGCGCCATGGATGCCGTGCGCACCCACCTCGTGCGCCGCCACATCGGCGTCGTGCTGCTGCTGGCACCGCCCTTCGACCGCACGGCGCAGGATCCCGGCTACATCCGCGGCTACCCGCCCGGCGTGCGCGAGAACGGCGGCCAGTACACCCACGCCGCCGCCTGGGTGGTGATGGCGATGGCGAGGCTGGGCAGCGGCGACGAGGCGGTCGAGCTCTTCCACATGGTCAACCCCGCCAACCACGCCCGCACGCCGGCGGGAGTCGAGCGTTACAAGGCGGAGCCCTACGTGCTGGCCGGGGACGTCTACGCCCACCCCGCGCACGCGGGTCGCGGCGGCTGGACCTGGTACACCGGCTCCGCGGGGTGGCTCTACCGCGCCGGGCTCGAGAGCATCCTGGGGCTGCGGCGGCAGGGGAGGACGTTCGCCATCGATCCCTGCATCCCGGCCGCCTGGCCGGGGTTCGAGGTGCGCTGGAAGCTCGGCGCGAGCGTCTACCGGATCGTGGTCGAGAACCCGCAGCGCCGGTGCCGTGGGCTGGCCGGGGTGGAGGTCGACGGCGTCGCGGTCGACCCCGGCGCCGTGCCGCTGGTCGACGACGGCGGCGTGCACCGGGTGCGGGCGGTGCTCGGCGACGCCACGCCGCGGGGCCCGCGCGGGAACGCCGCACCCTCTCGGGGCCGGCAGGACCCGACCCGACGCGGCTGACCGCCGAGCGCACGACGGGTGGTCGCACCGCCGCCCGGTTCGCCGCGCTGGCTCAGCTCTCTCGCAGCGCCTCCAGGGGATCGATTCGCATCGCCCTTCGAAGCGGCAGCAAGCAGGCGGCGGCACCGATCAGCAAGATGGCGAGGCTCACACCGAGATACGTCGGTAGGTGGTGGGCAGATAGCTCGTACAGCAGGCTCGACACCAGGCGCGCCGAAGCCGCGGCGGCCGCGAGACCTCCAGCCAGCCCGATGCCGATCAGTACGAAACCCTCGCGAAGGACCAGCGAGACCACGTCCGCCGACTGCGCGCCCAGCGCCCGGCGGATTCCGAGGTGCCGGGTCTGGTCGGTGACGAACTGGGCGAGCAGGGCGTAGACGCCCGCCGCGGCGAGCAGCGTCGCCACGGCGGCGAAGGCCGTCAGCAGCATGGCGTAGAAGCGAGGGCGCGCCGTCGCCGAGGCGAGGCGGGCCCCCAGCGTGCCGACCGCTTCGAGGGGGAGGTCGGGATCCAGCTCGCGCACCGTAGACCGCAAGAACGGCGCGAGCTCCGTCGGGTCCGCGCCGCCGGTCCGCAAGACGACGGTCATCCGCGTCGGCGGAGTCGCCCCGAGGCGGTAGGAGACGTAGATCTCGGGGTGCGGCTCCGACGTCGGCCCCAGCATCTTGACGTCCGCGCAGACCCCGACGATGCGTACCGTCTCGCCGCCCATCTCCACCTGGCGGCCGAGCGCCGAGCCGCGGGAGACGAAGCGATCGGCGAAGGTCTGGTTGACCACGGCGACCGGGGCGCGGGACGAGTGCTCCAGCGGCGCCAGCCATCGGCCTTCGGCCAGCCTGAGGCCGGCCGCCGCACGATAGCCCGGATCGGTCGCTTGCACGATCGCGAGACTGCGGCCGGGCGGCTCGTTCACCACACTGACGTTGATTTTGGCGAACTGCGGGGTCAGGGGAGGGAAGCGGACGACACCGATAGCCTCGGCCTCGGGGTGGCGGCCCAGCCGCTCGACGAGGTCGTCGAAGAACGCTTCCTGCTGCGCGGGGCCGCGGTACCTCGAGCCGAGCTCCAATGTGGCCGTCAGCGCGGGCCCGGAGGAGAGTCCCCAGTCGACCCGGCTGAGCTCCAGGTAGCTGCGCGCCAGGAGACCGGCGCCGATCATCACCACGACGGCCAGGGCGACCTCGGCGACGACCAGGAACCGGCGCCACGTTCTGGCCGCTCCGGGCTCGGTCGTGCCCGAGCGGAGCACGTCGGCGAGGCTCGTGGCGCTGCGGCCCGTCTGCCGGAGGGCCGCCACGAGGCCGCACGCCAGCCCGACGGCCAGGGAGAAGCCGAGCGTGGCCAAGAAGGCGTGTGCGTCCAGCCGGATCGCCTCCGCCCGGGGCAGATCGCCGGGGATCCAGCGGGGCAGCAGGCGCAGCAGCCAGGCCGCCAAGAGGTAGCCGAACACGCCGCCGGCGACGGCGATCCATGCGATTTCGGACAGCGTCTGCCGCACTAGGTGCCAGCGGCTACCCCCCACCGCGCGGCGGATCGCGAAGTCTCGCTGCCGCGTGGAGATGCGGACGAGCAGCAGGTTGAGCAGGTTGGTGGCGGCGATCAGCAGGACCAGGGCCGCGGCGCCGGCGAGCAGGAGGAGCGGCATGCGAACCGCACCGACCAACGAGTCTTGGAGCTGGACCAGCCGGGGACGGCCCTCCATCGCGGAGCCCGGCTCCGGCCTCAGCAGCCGGTCGACCTCGGCCACCGCCTGTGCCGGCGTGGCGTCGCCGCTCAGCCGCACCACCGTGGGCGCGTAGCTGACTTGGACGGTCCCCGGCGTGGTGGGAGTCTTCACCTGGGAGGTCCAGAGGGCGACGTCCCTGTGGGGAAACGCGAAGTCCGCGGACATCACCCCCGTGACGGTGTGCGGTCGATCGTCGAGGACGATGCGGCTGCCGAGGATGTGAGGATCGCCGCCGAGCTTTGTCCGCCAGAGGCCGTGGCTCAGGACGACCTCCGGCTCGTCCGTAGCCCAGCCCCCTCCGGAGAAGGAGCGGCCGAGCTGCGGAGGAGTGCCCAGGACGTCGAAGAGGTTCGCCGAGACCTCCGCAGCCTCCAGGCGTACCGGCTCACCGCTCCCGACCAGGGCGTAGGCACGGCGCTGGTAGACGGCGACGCCGTTCAGGGAACGGGCGTCCTCCGCCAAGTACCTGGCTTGGAGAGTGTCGAGGTTGACGGAGCGGGCGGGGAGCTCGTCCACCGGCGGGATCTCGACGTCCAGAAGATACAGCCGCTGGGGCTGGCGGAACGGCAGCTCCCCGAGGAGCACCCCCCGCACGACGCTGAAGATCGCCGTATTCGCGCCGATGGCGACCACCAGCGTAGCGACCGCGACCAGCGCGAACGCGGGGCTGCGGCGCAGTCTGCGCAAGGCCAGCCGAAGCTCCTGCGCGAACGGGCTCACGGCCTCGGCGCCGTCGATCGTGAATGCCACATTCGGTGGAGTCCAATACGAAGCTGCTCACGGATTCGCCCAAGGCGAGCGGATCCGCTGGCAGGCCGGCGAGTGAGCGACTCGAACGCCTTCTCTGGGGAGGACCTACTCCTTCGCCTGCAGGGCGATGTTCAGCCGCAGCATCACCTTGGCGAGGTCGGCGGGGGCCCCGAGGTCGACCTGGAGGCCGCGGACGGCGTCGACCACCTGGTTGTCGGCGTCCTCGACCTGGAAGGAGAGGGTGAAGCGGCGGGCGCGCTCGAAGTCGGGGCGCTTCAGGGTGAGCTTGATGTCCCGCGACAGCTCGCGCTTGCCGTTGCCGGCCGCCGTACCGCCGGCCGCCGGCGCGCCGCCGCGGCGGCGCAGCGCCTCGCGGCGCAGGCGCGCCAGCTCGCCGTCGACGTCCACCGTGCGGCGCAGGCTGCGCGCCGCGCCGCCGCCCTCCGCCGCCTCCCGG
>CAZLBJ010000522.1:0-3985 GCA_964557755.1 uncultured Thermoanaerobaculia bacterium | reverse complement strand
GAGGGCACAATACCCTCTAAGCAGTTCTAGGATTCGTCAAGAGCCTCGGTCTGACTTCGCCACCGAGCTTGCGCGGCTTTCCTCGCGGCTTCCCTCCGTTCCTCGGCCGTTAGCTTCTCAGCCCGCGCCTTCCCGCCCTTCTTCCCGCCAAGGCGCCCCAAGGCTACTACGGCGTGCGGGTTCTTCTCCTTCGTCACCGGCTCGAACTTCTTGTCCTCGCCGGTAGCTTCGCGGACGATGTTGTAGGCGAGCTGGTTTGAATCGCGAGGGCGGCGGCTCTCCTTGCTTGAGCGTTTAGGCATACAGGCTTCAACGGCTAGCGTAGGCTCCAGATTCTTGCTTAGCCTCATACTTCCATGATGCATGTAGCTGCGCAATGCTGGCTACTGCGTTCAAAGTGTACTACACTCTGTACAGCGCGTCGTAAGTCTCGTAATATCAATGATTTACGTGTTGATGAAACCGGGCCGGGGCAGCCTTCGCCACCCCGGCCCGGAAGATGGGGACTACTCGGCGGGCAGGTGGCGCTTGACATGCTCGCCGGCCCGCACCAAGTCACGCGGGCCGGCCTCCAGCGCGTCGAGCAGCGGCGCCAGGGTGGTGAGCCAGGGAAGGCGCCGGCCGCGCTCGTAGGCGCTCACCTGTGCCTTGGAGCAGCCGGAGCGCGCCGCCACCTGCACCGGCTTCAAGCCGCGAAGCTGGCGCAGGCGCCGGAGCGCCTGCCCGACGTGCTCAGTCTTCATCGCCGCCCCCTGCCGGCGCCTGCGGCCCCGTGGCGCGTTCATAGGCGGCGCGCAGGGTGCCCGGCCGTCTCCTCGATCCGCGGGCGCAGGTCCGCGATGGCGAGCGCGAGACGGTTGTCCTCCAGGTTCTCGCCTTCGCCCACCTACTCGGCGATGGCGGCCAGCTCGCTACGGATCGCTTCCAGGTCGAGCAGCAGCGCGCGGGCGTGGTGCTGGAAGTAGGTGCCCGCGATCTTGCCGTCTCGCGGCAACATGACCGCCCGCGCTCCCTCGAAGGCGAGCAGCATCTCCCCGAAGGCGCGGCAGGCGTGGTGCGCCGCGGGTAGCTCGATGTGGCCGCAAGAAGGACTCGCGGAAGACGGAGGACGGCTTCTTGGCGCTACACTGCGGGTGGTCAGGGCTAGCTCCTGTGTCTGGCTAGGCTCGGCGGGGTGCGCAATCACCCCGCCGGGCCGTTTGCCGGTTTGTGATGGAGCCAGCCTAGCGCCAGAAGTCAAGCGTTGGGCGGGTTCATTTCCTTGGATCTAAACTGAGCCACTACCCGGCTCCTCTCCGCCTAGGTCGGCGGCGGCGTTCCGGCCGCCCCCGGCGCCGCCTCGGGACGGCTGCTGCGGGCCACCAGCTCCACCAGGTCCATGGTCTCCTCCACCGTGGCGTCGAGCATGATCTTGCACTCGGGGCAGGCGGTGATCAGGACATCGGCGCCGCTGGCCTTGATCTCGCGCTTGCGCTCCTGGTCGATGCGCTTGCTCTCGTCCACCGCGTGCAGGGTGAAGCCCGCCGCGCCGCCGCCGCAGCAGTAGGTGCGCTCGCGGTTGCGCTTCAGCTCGGCGACGTCGAAGCCGGCGGCGGCGATCACCTGGCGCGGCGCCGTCTGCACGTCCTCCCAGCGGGTCAGGTAGCAGGGGTCGTGGAAGGTGAGCTTCCGGCCGCGCGGGCCGCCGTCCAGGGTCAGCCGCCCGCTCCGCACGAGGTCGGCGAGGAGCTCGCTGTGGTGCACCATCTCGACCTCGAAGCCCTCGCGTAGCGGCGGGTACTCGCGCTGGATGGTGTGGAAGCAGTGCGGGCAGCCGGTCACCATCTTGGTGACCTTGTTCTCCTCGAAGCGGTCGAGGTTCTCGTTGGCCAGGGTCTGGAACTGCATCTCCTCGCCCTGGCGGCGCGAGTGGTGGCCGGAGCAGGACTCGTCGGCCAGCACGCCGTAGGAGACGCCGGCCCGCTCGAGCACTTCGACCATCGAGCGCAGGCTCGACTCCGAGCCCTGGTTGTAGCTCCACACGCAGCCCAGCCACAGCAGGTACTCGGTCCTGCCCGGCTCGAAGCGGGGGATGCCCAGCTCGTCGATCAGCGCCTGGCGCCGGCCCTGCGGCTCGGAGAAGGGGTTGCCGTGGCGCTCCACGGTCTGCAGGAACTCCGTCGCCACCATGCCCTTGCCGGTGGCCAGCGCCTGCGAGCGCTTGGCGCCGATCAGCACCTGCAGGTGCTCGATGCCCACCGGGCAGATGTGCTCGCAGGCGCCGCAGGTGGTGCACTGGCCGAGCGCCGTCTCGCTGATCACCGTGCCCACCACCGGCGCCTCGTCGTTGCCCAGCGCGGCGCGGCCCTGCAGGATGAAGGCGCGCGGGTCGAGCTCGAGGCCGGCGTTCCAGGCCGGGCACTGCTCCGTGCAGCGCTTGCACTCAACGCAGGTGAGGAAGTCCATGCGCATCTTCCACGGCGTGTCGGCCACCGTCTCGAGCCCCAGCGACACGTCCTCCTCCGCCGCCATCAGCGCCTCCTCGGAGAGGTCCAGCGGCAGCAGGTCGCCCAGCCGGTGGGTGCGGAAGAAGATGTCCACCGGCGCCATCAGGATGTGGAAGTGCTTCGAGCGCAGGATCAGCGGCGGGAAGGCGACGATCAGCAGCGCGTGCAGCCACCAGTTGAGCCGCTCGCCCGCGGGTTCCGGCTGGAGGCCCCAGAGGTAGGTGGCCATCAGCAGGAAGATCATCACCGCCACGACACCCGAGCTGTAGCTCTTCGGGTCCGGCGAGTACTTCGGGAAGAAGAAGCGGCGCACGAAGAGGCCGCCGATGCCGATCATCACGCCCACCGCGGCGACCGCCAGCAGGCGCTGGAAGACCAGCGTGCCGCCGGCGCCGAACAGCGCGTGCAGCACCGGCACGCCGAACGGCTCGAGGAAGTGGTCGAGGGTCTCCAGCGCGAAGGCCACGAAGCCGAGGAAGACCAGCGCGTGGAAGGTGCCGGCCACCTTGCGGCCGCCCACCACCTTGGTCTGGAACACCACCTCCTTGACCACGCGCCAGACGCGGCGGCCCAGGCGGTCGGTGCGGTTTCGGTCGCTCCTGCCGGCGCGGATGTGGCGCACCTTGACGGCCAGGTCCTTGAAGAACCAGGCGGCGCTGGCGAGCACCAGCAGGGCGAGCAGCAGGCGTTCCCAGAGTGCAAACGTCATCGCGGATCTCCCCCCTTCGAAAGCCGCCCGGATGGTAGCACGCGGGTCCGGCGCGGCCGGGCCGCCCGAGGAGGCGGGAGGGGCTCGGCGGCGCGCTCAGCAGGCGCCGTGCTGGCGCAGCTCGCGGAGGTAGTCCTCGATGCGGTCTGCGTCCTCGGCCCCGGGGTCGAGCTCGAGGTAGAAGCCCAGCTCGCGGCAGGCGCCTTCGGGGTCGTCCTCCTCGTAGAGCAGGAGACCCAGGTCGCGGTGCGCCAGGGCCAGGTCGGGGTCGAGGCGGATCGTCTCGTGCAGGGCGTCGCGGGCCTCCAGACGCAGGGCGCGCCGCTCGTCGGGGTCGACCACGTGCACCGCCTGGGCGAGGCGAAGGTTGGCGAGCAGCAGGTGGCTCCACGGGTCGCCCGGCATCCAGGCCATGGCGCGTGACAGCTCCTCCTCGGCGCGGTCGAGGCGGCCGGCCTCGAGCTGCAGCCAGGCGTCGTCGCGCACCACGGGAGCGAGGCGGCGGCGGAAGAGGTCGTCGGCGGCGGGGTCGGCGGGCGGTGCTTCAGCGGCCGGTGCTTCGGCGGCCGGTGCTTCAGGGGCCGGTGCCGCCTCGGGCTCAACGGCAGCCGCCGGCACCGGCTCGGCCCCACCGCCGCCGCCCGTCGATGCGAAGGCCACCTCGCCGGCCGCCGCCGGCGCCGCGTCAGGCGGCGCTTCCGCCGGCACCTCCCCCTCCGGCGCCTCGCCCGCGCCCCGCGTCGCCACCCACGCTTCGGCGCTCTCGATGCGCTCGGCGAGCCGCGGGTGG
>CAZLBJ010000521.1:0-12430 GCA_964557755.1 uncultured Thermoanaerobaculia bacterium | reverse complement strand
CGCCGGCCGCGGCGGTCGTCTCGCACCGGCCCTCGACGGTCCTCGGATCACGGTCGATGATCATGATGTCGGGACTGAGTCCTCTCTGATTCATATCACGGGTGGCTCTGTGGAGGTCTACGCGCGGCGCCGGCGGAGCGTCGCGCCGCGGCGCGCGCGGCCTTGCCGGCCCAGCCCGCTTGTGACATCCTTCACGAGGTCGCGGGCGGTCGGATAGGATCGGCCGCGACGACCCGCCGCGGCGCTCGCCGCGGCGTCCGAGACCGGGACTTCACCGACCTCCGGCGTCAGGGACATCCGGAGTCAGGGACAAACGACCGATGCCTGCCGACTACTACCCGATCCTGCTCGCCTTCGGGGTGGCCATCGTGGTGGGCGTGGCCATCCTCGGCCTGTCCTGGCTGCTCGGCCGGCAGACCGGCGGCCGCACCAAGGGCACCACCGTCGAGTCCGGCATGCCGCTGCTCGACCTCTCGCACAAGCGCATCTCGATCGCCTTCTTCCTCATCGCCATCGACTTCATCGTCTTCGACGTCGAGGCGGCGTTCCTCTACCCCTGGGCGCTGGTCATCCGCGCCGGCGGCTGGCCGCTGTTCGCCGCCGTGCTGGTCTTCGTCTTCCTGATCCTGGTGGGCTACGTCTACATCTGGCGCAAGGGCGGCCTCGACCTCGGGCCGCGGCGCGGAACCGTGAGCTGAGGAGCAGCGGATGCCAGACGAGAGGAAGGCCGCCCCCGGCGGCGTCGGCGCCCCCACGGGGGCGCTGCTGGGCTCCGGCGAGCCGTGGCCGGCGACGCCGCCCGGCGAGCCGGTGATCGACGAGGCCGCGGCTCGGCGCATCGGCGAGCTGGTGAAGCGCTACCCGGACCGCCGCGCCGTCCTGATCCCCGCCCTCCACCTGGTGCAGCGGCGCTGCGGCGGCTGGCTGCCCGACTACGCCATCGAGGCCGTCGCCGTCCACCTCGGCCTCGACCCGGCGGAGGTCTACGGCGTCGTCACCTTCTACGACCTGTTCCACCAGAAGCCGGTCGGCCGCCACCGCGTCCGCGTCTGCACCAACCTCTCCTGCCAGCTCCGCGGCGCGGCGGAGATCATGGAGGTGCTGCACGAGGAGCTCGGCGTCGGCGAGGACGAGGTGACCCCGGACGGCCGCTTCTCGTTCACCCACTTCGAGTGCCTCGGCTCCTGCGACACGGCGCCGATCATGATGGTCGACGACACCTACCACGAGAACCTCACCCCGCAGCGGGTGCGCGCGCTGGTCAAGGAGCTGGAGTAGCCATGGCGTTCGAGCCCGTCCTCACCCGCAACGTCGGCCATGCCGCGGCGCGCACCGCCGGCGGCTACAAGCAGCGCGGCGGCTGGGCCGGCCTCGCCAGGGCGCTGAAGATGGAGCCCGGCGAGGTCATCGAGGAGGTCAAGAAGTCGGGCCTGCGCGGCCGCGGCGGCGCCGGCTTCCCGGCCGGCCTCAAGTGGAGCTTCGTGCCGCAGGACGTCGACAAGCCGAAGTACCTGGTGTGCAACGCCGACGAGTCGGAGCCGGGCACCTTCAAGGACCGCCTGCTCATGGAGCACGACCCGCAGCAGCTCATCGAGGGCTGCGCCATCTGCTGCTACGCGGTGGGCGCCGCCACCTGCTACGTCTACATCCGCGGCGAGTACACGGCGGCGCTGGCGATCATGGAGGAAGCGATCCGCGACGCCTACGCCGCGGGCTACCTCGGCGACAACGTGATGGGCTCCGGCTTCAAGCTCGACTTCTACATGCACGCCGGCGCCGGCGCCTACATCTGCGGCGAGGAGACCGGCATGCTGGAGTCGCTCGAGGGCAAGCGCGGCGAGCCGCGGGTCAAGCCGCCCTTCCCCGCCGTCATCGGCGCCTTCGGCAGCCCGACGGTGATCAACAACGTCGAGACGCTGGCCAACGTGCCGCACATCCTCGAGCGCGGCGCCGACTGGTTCAAGTCGATCGGCACCGACGAGCGCAACACCGGCCCCAAGCTCTACGCCGTCTCCGGCCACGTCGAGCGCCCCGGCACCTACGAGCTGCCGATCGGCGTGCCGTTTCGCGAGCTGCTCGACACCTGCGGCGGCGTCTGGCGCGGCCGCAAGCTCAAGGCCTACATCCCGGGCGGCGCCTCGGCGGCGATCCTGCCGGGCGAGAAGTACCTCGACCTGCCGCTGGATTTCGACCAGATCGCCAAGGCCGGCTCGATGCTCGGCTCGGCGGCGGTGATGGTGATGGACGAGACCACCTGCATGGTGCGCTCGGTGGCGCGGCTGGCGAAGTTCTTCAACCACGAGTCGTGCGGCCAGTGCACGCCCTGCCGCGAGGGCACCAACTGGATGGAGCTGCTGCTCACCCGCATCGAGAAGGGCGCCGGCCGCGAGCAGGACGCGTCGCTGCTCGTCAACATCTGCACCCACATCGCCGGCAACTCGTTGTGCGCCCTCGGCGACGCGGCGGTGGGGCCGGTCAAGTCGCTGGTCGAGACCTACCGCGACGAGATCGAGCAGCACGTGCGCGAGCGGCACTGCCCGTTCCCCGAGATCCGCGTCTTCGGCAACGAGCCGGTGCACTGAGGCCGGCCGCCGTGCAACCCGAGGAGCCCTGAGCGCGATGCCCACCGTCACCATCAACGACCGCACCGTCGAGGTCGAGCGCGGCACCAACCTGGTGGAGGCCGCCCAGAAGGCCGGCGTGCAGGTCCCCCACTACTGCTACCACCCGCGGCTGTCGATCGTCGGCCAGTGCCGCATGTGCCTGGTGCAGGTGGACGGCTCGCCGAAGCTCGCCGCCGGCTGCTCGACGCAGGTGATGAGGGACGGCATGGTGGTGCGCACCGACACGCCGGAGGTCAAGGAAGCGCAGCGCGGGATGATGGAGTTCTTCCTCATCAACCACCCGCTCGACTGCCCGATCTGCGACCAGGCCGGCGAGTGCGGCCTGCAGGACTACGCCTTCAAGCACGGCCAGGCCTACTCGCGCTACCAGTACGAGGACAAGCGCACCTACCCCGGCCGCGAGCGCATCCCGCTGGGCCCCAACGTGCTGCTCAACATGAACCGCTGCATCCAGTGCACGCGGTGCATCCGCTTCACGCGCGAGGTCTCGAAGACCGGCGAGCTCGGCTTCTTCAACCGCGGCGCGCGCACCGAGATCGGCGTCTTCCCGGGTAAGCCGCTGGACAACCCGCTGTCGACCAACGTCGTCGACATCTGCCCGGTGGGGGCGCTGACCTCGACCCGCTTCCGCTTCGCCGAGCGCGTGTGGTACCTCGACAAGCGCCCCAGCCTGTGCACCGGCTGCGACGTCGGCTGCAACGTCACGCTCGAGCACCGGCGCGGCCAGATCCGCCGCTACAAGCCGCGCTACAACCCGGAGGTCAACGACTACTGGATGTGCGACCACGGGCGGCAGACCTTCGAGCGCTACGAGTCGGGGCCGCGCCTCGCCGCGCCGCGCATGCGGCGCGACGGCGAGCCGGTGCCGGCGGGCTGGGGCGAGGCGCTCGACGAGCTGCGCGACCGCCTGCGCACGGCGGGAGCCGGCCGCGGCGGCGCCGCCATCCTCGGCTCCGGCAACCTGACCACTGAGGAGGCGTGGCTGCTGGCGAGGATCGCCGCGGTGGCCGGCATCGCCGACCTGCCGCTGGCTCCGTTTGCCGAGGTGCGACGCCACATCCCCAACACCCACGGCGGGGTGACCGGCAGCGAGGTGCAGCCCAACCGGCGCGGCGCCGAGCTCGCCGGCCTCGGCGGCGGCGCGCTGTCCGCCGCCGACCTGCTGGAGGGGGACGCGGCGGCCGGACTCGACCTGCTGGTGGTGGCCGACAGCGACTTCGCGCCGGCGACGCACGAGCCGGAGGCGGTGGCGCGGCTGCGCAAGGCCGGCTTCCTGGTGGTGATGGGCTGGGCCGACACGCCGCTGGCGCGCGCCGCCGACCTGGCGCTGCCGGTGGCGACGCACGCCGAGAAGGACGGCACCCTGGTCAACGTGCAGTGGCGCCTCCAGCGTTTCGCGCAAGCCTTTCCACCGCCGGGCCAGGTGCGCCCCGCGGCGGAGGTGCTCGCCGATCTGTTGAGCCGCTTCGAGGAGGGATGGGACGGCCTCGGCGCCGGCGACGTCTTCGCCCGCATGGCCGAGGCGCTGCCGGCCTTCGCCGGCCTGCGCTTCGACCTGCCGGCGACCGGCGTCGCCCTCGACGTGCCGGATGCACGGCGGCCGGCGGCGGCGGAGGCGCCCGGGGCGACGAGCTAGAGACGACGAATCCCGGCCGCCGCGCAGTCCGCGGCGGCCGGTCGTGAGGAGAGGGGCTCCGCCGCGGAACGGCCGGGGCCGGCCGGGGCCGGCGACGGCCGCACCGCGGCGAGACGTGGAGGAGGGTTTCGTGGTCTTCGATCTGCTGGCGACGTCCGCCAAGCTGGTGCTCTTCCTGGCGATCTTCCTGGGCGCCATCACACCGCTGATGGTGTGGGTGGAGCGCCGCTTCGCCGGCCTCGTCCAGGACCGCCCGGGGCCCAACCGCCTCGGCCCGCTGGGTCTGCTGCAGCCCGTCGCCGACGTCGGCAAGTTCTTCTTCAAGGAGGACGTGACGCCGGCGGCGGCCGACAAGCTGCTCTTCCTGATGGCGCCGGTGCTGGCCGTGCTGCCGGCGCTCACCACCTTCGTCTTCATCCCCTTCGGGCCGACCGTCGAGATCGAGGGGCGGCTGGTGCCGCTGGTGGTCAGCAACGCCAACGCCGGCGTCCTCCTCTTCCTCGCCCTGGCCAGCCTCGGGGTCTACTCGCTGGTGCTCGCCGGCTACGCGTCGAACAACAAGTTCTCGCTGATGGGCGGCATCCGCGCCTCGGCGCAGCTCGTCAGCTACGAGCTGGCGATGACCCTCGCAGTGGTCGCCGTGCTGCTGCCGGTGGGCTCGTTCCGCCTCACCGACGTGGTCGCCTACCAGCAGGGGTTCGCCTGGAACGTGGTGCCGCAGCTCCTCGGCTTCTTCGTCTTCTTCATCGCCATGTTCGCCGAGACCAACCGCCTGCCCTTCGACCTGCCGGAGGCGGAGAGCGAGCTGATCGCCGGCTTCCACACCGAGTACTCGGCGATGCGCTTCGCGGCCTTCTTCATGAGCGAGTACGTGTCGATGACCACGCTGTCGGCGCTGTGCGCCACGCTCTACTTCGGCGGCTGGGACCTGTTCGGCTTCACCGAGTGGGCGGCCGCGGCGCTGGCCGGCCTCGCCGGCCCGTTCTGGCTGTGGATGGGGCTCGTCGGCATGGCGGTGCTGGTCGCCAAGACCGCCGTCTTCCTGATCGTCTTCGTGTGGGTGCGCTGGACCTTCCCGCGCTTCCGCTACGACCAGCTCATGCGGCTCGGCTGGAAGGTGCTGCTGCCGCTGGCGCTGCTCAACGTCCTCTTCGTCGCAACCATGACCCTGGCGGGGGTGTACTAGATGATCGAGACCGCGATCTTCGGGATCTTCGCCCTGCTCGCCCTGGCCTCCGCGCTGGTGGTGGTGCTGCACCGCAACCCGGTGTACTCGACGATGAGCCTGGTGGTGACCCTGGTGTCGCTGGCAGTGCTCTTCGTGCTGCTCGGCGCGCCGTTCATCGCCGCGCTGCAGATCCTCATCTACACGGGCGCCATCGTGGTGCTGTTCCTCTTCGTGGTCATGCTGCTCAACATCGGCCGCGAGGAGATCGCGCCGCAGCGCGGGCTGGTGCAGAAGGTGCTCGCCGCGCTCGGCGCGCTGGTCCTGCTCGGCGTCGTGGCGGCGGCCACCTGGGGCCTCTACGGCGAGGCCCCGCAGCGGCCGCTCGACGAGGACTTCGTGTCGCTCACCGTGCTCGCCACCGAGCTGTTCGCCGACTACCTGCTGACCTTCGAGCTGGTCGGCCTGCTGCTGCTGGTGGCGGTGATCGCCGCCACCGTGCTGGCGGCGCGGCCGCGCTCGGGAGAGAAGGTGGCGCCGGAGGTGACGGCCGGCGGCCCCGAGACCGGGCCCGGACCGGTCGCCGCCGGCGCCGGGGCGGTGCTGCCGCCGGAGGGGGTGCGCTGATGGTCCCCGTCTCCTGGTACCTGCTGCTCGCCGCGCTGCTCTTCGCGGTCGGCGCCGCCGGCGCCCTCACCCGCCGCAACGGCATCACCATCTTCCTCTCCATCGAGCTGATGCTCAACTCGGCGAACCTGACGCTGGTCGCCTACTCGCGCCTGCTCGGCGACCACACGGGGCAGATCGTCGTCTTCTTCGTGCTCGCCGTCGCGGCGGCGGAGGCGGCGGTCGGGCTGGCGCTGTTCATCGCCATCTACCGCCACCGGCGGACCATCGACCTCAACCGCATGAACCTGCTGCGGTGGTGACGCCATGATCGACCTCCTCTGGCTCGTCCCCCTCCTGCCGCTCCTCGGCGTCGTCGCCAACGCCGTCGCCGGGCCGCGCGCCCCGAAGGCGGTGACCACCGCCATCGGCGTCGGCGCGCCGGGCCTGTCGATGCTCCTCGCCCTGGGCATCCTGTGGCAGTACGGCAGCAGCCTGGCGCCGGCGCCCTTCGAGCAGGTCGTCTATCCCTGGACGGTGGGGAGCATCGACATCGACGTCGCCTTCCTGCTCGACCCGCTGTCGGCGGTGATGATGTTCGTCGTCACCTTCGTCGGCTTCTGGATCCACGTCTACTCGGTGGGTTACATGGCCCACGAGGAGGGCTACCAGCGCTACTTCGTCTACCTGAACCTGTTCATGTTCGCGATGCTGCTGCTGGTGCTCGGCAACAACTTCCTGGTCATGTTCGTCGGCTGGGAGGGCGTCGGCCTGTGCTCGTACCTGCTGATCGGCTACTACTACCAGCAGCGGGTACCGCCGGCGGCAGGGCGCAAGGCGTTCGTGGTCAACCGCATCGGCGACTTCGCATTCCTGGTCGGCATGTTCGCGCTGTTCGCCACCTTCGGCACGCTCGACTATCGGCCGATCTTCGAGGCGGTGGCGGCCGACCCGTCGCTGGTCACCGGCGACTACGCGCTCGGGCTGTCGCTCGCCGCCTTCGTCTGTCTGTGCTTCTTCATCGGCGCCACCGGCAAGAGCGCGCAGATCCCGCTCTTCGTCTGGCTGCCCGACGCCATGGCCGGCCCGACGCCGGTCTCGGCGCTGATCCACGCCGCCACCATGGTGACCGCCGGCGTCTACATGGTGGTGCGCACCAACGTCCTCTACCAGCTCGCCCCGGGGGTGTCGCTGCTGGTCGCCGGCGTCGGCGCGGCGACGGCGCTGATGGCCGCCACCATCGGCCTGGCGCAGAACGACATCAAGAAGGTGCTCGCCTACTCCACCGTCTCGCAGCTCGGCTACATGTTCCTCGCCGCCGGGCTGGGGGCCTACACGGCGGCGATCTTCCACCTCGGCACCCACGCCTTCTTCAAGGCGCTGCTCTTCCTCGGCTCGGGCTCGGTGATCCACGCCATGGGCGGCGAGCAGGACATGCGGCGCATGGGCGGCCTCAGGAAGTGGCTGCCGACCACCTACTGGACCTTCCTCGTCGCTTCGCTGGCGATCGCCGGCATCCCGCCGCTGGCCGGCTTCTTCTCCAAGGACGAGATCCTCGCCGCGGCGGCCAACGGCGGCCACTGGGTGCTGTGGGGGGTGGGTCTGTTCACCGCCGGGCTGACCGCCTTCTACATGTTCCGCGCCGTGTTCCTCACCTTCCACGGCGACTTCCGCGGCAGCGAGGAGGAGCGCCACCACCTGCACGAGTCGCCGCCGTCGATGACCGTGCCGCTGGTGGTGCTGGCGGTGGGCGCGGTGACCGCCGGCTGGCTGGGCATCTCGCAGGTGCTCGCCTTCGGCGCCGACGTCAACTGGCTGCACCACTGGCTCGGACCGGTGGTGGCGGCGATGGGCGGCGGGGCCGGCCACGACGGCGCGATGGCCGGGCACGGCGCGGGCGGCGAGGGCGCCGCGCACCTGTCGCCCGGCGTCGAGTGGGTCCTGATCGCCGTCGCCATCGCCGTGGCGGTGAGCGGCGTCCTGTTCGCCCGGCGCCTGTTCGGCCGCCGGCCGATGGAGGGCGAGGAGGCGCTGGTCGGCCGGCTGGGCGCCGCCCACACGGTGCTCGCCAACAAGTACTGGGTGGACGAGCTCTACGACCGCGCCGTGGTCCGCCCGCTGGCGGCGCTGTCGCGCGGCTTCTGGAAGATCGTCGACGGAGGCCTGATCGACGGCCTGCTGCACCTGGTCAGCGCCTTCGCCGAGATCGCCGGCGACCTCGGCCGCTTCACCACCACCGGCAACGTCCGCCACTACGTCCTCTACTTCTTCCTCGGCATCGTGATCCTGCTCGGCTGGATCGTCTTCTGATCCCGGCACTGAGGCGACGACCATGCAGACCTTCCTCGAGCTCCTGATCGGCAACTCGCTGACGCGGCTGGTGTTCTTCCCCGCCGTCGCCTGCCTGCCGCTCGCCTTCTTCCCGCCCGGGCGCCACGAGCTGGTCAAGCGCTACGCGCTGGCGGTGTCGCTGCTCGAGCTCGTTTTCGGCCTCGCCCTGGTGCTGCCGCGGCTCGGCGGCGGCGGCTTCCCCCTGGTGCGCGACCTCGGCCCCGACGGCGAGCCGCTGGCCTGGATCGCCGCCTTCGGCATCCGCTACGACGTCGCCATGGACGGCATCGCCATGCCGCTGGTGGTGCTCACCGTGCTGCTGCTGCCCATCGTGCTGCTCGGCTCGTGGCGCGGAATCACCGAGCACTGGAAGGGCTACGCGGCGGCGATGCTGCTGCTGACCACCGGCATCCTCGGCGCCCTGGTGGCGTGGGACCTCTTCCTGTTCTACGTCTTCTGGGAGGTCATGCTGGTGCCGATGTACCTGATCATCGGCATCTGGGGCGGTGAGCAGCGGATCTACGCGGCGGTCAAGTTCTTCCTCTACACGATGGTCGGCAGCCTGCTGATGCTCATCGCCATCCTGTGGCTGGCCTGGACCTACGCCGAGGCCGCCGGCGCCTGGAGCTTCGCCTACGCCGACCTGCTGCGCCTCGACCTGCCGCTCGCCAACCAGCTCTGGCTGTTCGCCGCCTTCGCGCTGGCGTTCGCCATCAAGGTGCCGATGTTCCCCTTCCACACCTGGCTGCCCGACGCCCACGTGCAGGCGCCGACCGGCGGCTCGGTGATCCTCGCCGGCGTGCTGCTGAAGCTCGGCACCTACGGCTTTCTGCGTTTCGGGCTGCCGCTGTTCCCGCACGCCGCCGAGCACTACCAGCCGCTGCTGGTGGCGCTGGCGCTGATCGGCATCCTCTACGGCGCGCTGGTCGCCTGGGTGCAGGAGGACATGAAGAAGCTGGTCGCCTACTCGTCGATCGCCCACCTCGGCTTCGTCATGCTCGGCCTCTTCGCGGTCGACGCCATCGCCTGGGAGGGCGCGCTGATCCAGATGGTCAACCACGGCCTGTCGACCGGCGCCCTCTTCCTCCTCGTCGGCATGCTCTACGACCGCCGGCACACCAAGAAGTTCGCCGACTTCGGCGGCCTCGCCAAGGTGATGCCGTGGTTCGCCTTCTTCCTCGTCTTCTCGGCCCTGGCCTCGGTCGGGCTGCCGGGGCTCAACGGCTTCGTCGGCGAGTTCCTGATCCTGGTCGGCTCCTACCGCACCCTCGGGCTGTGGGTGGCGCTGGCGACGCTGGGGGTCGTCTTCGCGGCGGTGTACCTGCTGAAGATGCTGCTCGAGTGCGTCTGGGGGCCGCTCGACAACCCGGAGAACCAGAAACTCACCGACCTCGACCTGCGCGAGATCGTCACCGTGGCACCGCTGGCGCTGCTGATGCTCGTCATCGGCGTCCTGCCGGAGCCGTTCCTGGCGCCGAGCCGGCCGGCGCTGCAGGAGACGCTGGCCGCCTACCAGGAGCGCGCCGCCGAGCCCGCCGTGCCGGCGGTGACGCTGCGCGCCCTCGAGGTGCAGGTGGCCGGCAGCGGGCCGCCAGGCGCGGACCAAGCCGCCGGCGCCTTCCCGGACCGAGCCGCCGCCGCCGGCCGGGAGGTGGCGCGATGAGCACGCTGTGGAGCCTCGGGCCCGAGATCACGCTGGTGTCCGCCGGCGTGCTGGTCCTCCTGCTGGAGGCCTTCACGCCGCACCTGCGCCGCTCGTTCACCGCCGTCTCGGCGCTCGGCGTCGTCGCCGCCGCGTGGCTCACTTCGCGAGTGCCGGAAGGCGCCTCCTGGCAGGGCCTCCTCGAGTGGACGCCGCTCACCGAGGGGTTCGCCCTCGTCGTCCTGCTGTCGGCGCTGCTCGGCCTGGTCGCCTCCGAGGGCTACCTGCGGCGCGAGGGCATCCTCGCCGGCGAGTACCACGCGCTGCTGCTGTGGTGCACCGCCGGGCTACTGCTGATGCTGCGCGCCACCGAGCTCCTCACCGTGTTCGTGGCGCTGGAGACGCTGTCGCTCGCCCTCTACGCGCTGTGCGCCTTCAACCGCAAGGTCAAGGTGGGCACCGAGGCGGCGATCAAGTACTTCCTGATGGGCGCCTTCGCCAGCGCCTTCGTGCTCTACGGCATCGCGCTGCTCTACGGCGAGACGGCGTCGACCCGTTTCGGCGCCATCGACCTGGCGATCACCGCGACCGGCGGTCCCACGGTGCTCGCCAGCCTCGGCGTGCTGCTGCTGGTCGCCGGCTTCGGCTTCAAGATGTCGCTCGTCCCCTTCCACGCCTGGTCGCCGGACACGTACCAGGGCGCGCCGTCGCCGTTCGTCGGCTTCCTGTCGGTGGCGCCCAAGGTGGCGAGCGCGCTGGTGCTGATCCGCGTGCTCGACCTGGTGATGGGGCCGGAGGTGGTGCTCGACGGCGGCGCCTTCGACTGGTCGAAGATCGTCGCCGTCCTGGCGGTGGCCTCGATGGTGGTCGGCAACTTCTTCGCCCTGGTGCAGAAGGACTTGAAGCGCATGCTCGCCTACTCGGGCATCGCGCACATGGGGTACCTGCTGATCGCGCTGGTCAGCCTGACGCCGGAGTCGCCGGAGGCGGTGCTCGTCTACCTGCTGGCCTACGCGCTGATGAACGCGGGCGCCTTCGCGGTGGTGTCGGTGCTCTACAGCCGCTCCGGCGAGCAGCACCTGATCTCCGACCTCGCCGGCTGGGGCTTCCGCTTCCCGTGGCTGGCGATGGCGCTCACCGTGTGCATGCTGTCGCTGGGCGGCATCCCGCCGACGCTCGGCTTCATCGGCAAGTACGTCGTCTTCGTCCACGCGGTGCGCAACGGCGACCTGTGGATCGCCATCGTCGGCGTGCTCACCAGCCTGGTCGGCGTCTTCTACTACCTGCGGGTCGTGTACACGCTGTACATGCGCCCCGAGGAGCGGGCGCCGGAGGGGCTGCGCTTCCCGGCCTGGGGCGGCACGGCGGCGGTGGTCGCGGCCGTCGTCCTCCTGGTCCTCGGCATCTTCCCCGGACCGGTCCTCGAATGGGTGTGGCAGGCGCTCCCCTAGCCCGTCTCCGCCCTCGCCGTGCGGTGGGCCATGGCTGACCTCGAAGGGGTCTCGCCGCTCATCCTCAACCGGCTGTCGGTGTACCTGCGTTGCCTGCGCCACCTGCAGGAGGCGGGGGTGGAGCGCATCTCGTCGCAGGAGCTGGCCGACCATTACCTGTTGTCGGCGAGCCAGATCCGCAAGGACCTCGCGCAGTTCGGCGAGTTCGGCATCCGCGGTGTCGGCTACGAGGTCGAGGCGCTGGCCGACCACCTCAACGCGCTGCTCGGCCTCGACCGGCCGCACCCGCTGTTGATGGTCGGCATGGGCAACCTGGGCTCGGCCCTGTCGCGCTACCTGGGCTTCAACCACGGCGCCTTCCGGGTGGTGGCGGCGGTCGACCAGGACCCGGCCAAGGTGGGCCGGGAGATGGGCGGCTTCGTCGTCCGCCACGTCGACGAGCTGCCGGCGGTGGTGCGCGAGTCGGGGGCCGAGATCGGCGTCCTGGCGGTGCCGGCGGAAGCGGCTCAGGAGAACTACGAGGCGCTGGTGCGCGCCGGCATCCAGGCGGTGCTCAACTTCGCGCCGGCGCGCGTCAAGCGCGTGCAGGGCGTGCCGCTGAAGAACGTCGACTTGCGCATCAACCTCGAGGAGGTCGCCTTCGTCCTCGGCCAGCGCGACCTCGGCCGCCGCGGCGGCGGTTGAGCGGCCCCAGCGCACCACCGGCCCGCCGATTGGCATGGATCCCGCAACCTCATAATGGTCGTAAGAGCTCGCAACACTCCCAAGAATGAACTCTCGAAAGGAGCTCCTTCCATGACCACCACCACCACTCCGAACGTGCTGTCCGCCAGTTCCCTGATCGGTGACTCCGTCACCAACCCGCAGGGCGAGGACCTCGGCGAGATCAAGGAACTGATGATCGACCCGCAGACCGGGCACGTGGGCTACGCCGTGCTGTCGTTCGGCGGCATCCTCGGCATGGGCGACAAGCTG